>NZ_JBIVJB010000078.1:0-23143 GCF_044750025.1 Pseudomonas sp. NPDC088885
GGCAAGGGAAAACTGAAGTTCCGTCTTGACCGAAGTCTGTCCAACCTGCCGGACGAGGACACCAGCGCTGAGCTGTTGGGCCCGGCCCGCGTGCTGGACACGCACAAAGAACCGCAGCTGGACGAACACGATTTGCCGTCGGTGAGCATGCCGGCCCGCGAAGCACGCGAGCCTCGCGATTCCGGCAACAAACGTGGCAAGCGTGGCAGCAAAGGTTCGGCGCAAGGTGACTTGAACCTCGATCTGGATCTGGACGACGGCCCGAGCTTCAGCAGCCGCGACGATGATTTCGCCGACGACAGCAAGCCTGCACCGGCCGTGGTCGAAAAAGATCAGCCACAAGCTGAAGAAGTTTTGGTGATCAGCGTGATCTGCCGTGACGCCGCCGGCTTCAAAGGCCCGGCGCTGTTGCAGAACATTCTGGAAAGCGGTCTGCGTTTTGGCGAGATGGATATTTTCCACCGTCACGAAAGCATGGCCGGCAACGGTGAAGTGCTGTTCTCGATGGCCAACGCGGTGAAACCGGGCATCTTTGATCTGGACGACATCGACCATTTCAGCACCCCGGCGGTGAGCTTCTTCCTCGGCCTGCCAGGCCCGCGTCATCCGAAGCAAGCCTTCGACGTGATGGTCGCCGCAGCCCGCAAGCTGTCGCAGGAACTCAACGGCGAGCTGAAAGATGACCAGCGCAGCGTGCTGACTGCACAGACCATCGAGCACTACCGTCAGCGCATCGTCGAATTCGAACGCCGCGCATTGACCCAGAAGCGCTAAGACCTGTAGGAGCAGAGCTTGCTCGCGAAGCGATCTCAAGGACGCCATCGCGAGCAAGCTTTGCTCCTACAATGATTAAAAGATTGAGCAGCCTCGGCTGCTCTTTTGCTTTATGAGAGAACACCCATGACCGCCGCCAAAAACCGCATTCTCGAGCTGCGCGCTGAACTCGATCAGCACAACTACCGTTACCACGTCCTCGACGAGCCGAGCATTCCGGACGCCGAGTACGACCGGTTGTTCCACGAGCTCAAGGCGCTGGAAGCGGCCAGTCCGGAACTGATCACCAGCGACTCGCCGACCCAGCGCGTCGGCAGCGTGGCGCTCACCGCGTTCACTCAGGTGCGTCACGAAGTGCCGATGCTCAGCCTCGGCAACGCCTTCGAAGAAAGCGACATGCGCGAGTTCGATCGTCGCGTCACCGAAGGTCTGGATATCCCTGCCGGCGATTTGTTCGGCGGCGGCGCGGCGGTGGAATACAGCTGCGAACCGAAACTCGATGGCCTGGCGGTCAGCCTGCTCTATCAGGACGGCGTGCTGGTGCGCGGCGCCACACGCGGCGACGGCACCACCGGCGAAGACATCAGCGTCAACGTGCGCACCGTGCGCAACATTCCGCTGAAGCTGCACGGCGAAGGCTGGCCGCCGACCCTGGAAGTGCGCGGTGAAGTGTTCATGTCCAAGGCCGGTTTCGAGCGCCTCAACGCCTCGCAACTGGAAGTCGGCGGCAAGACCTTCGCCAACCCGCGCAACGCCGCCGCCGGCAGCTTGCGTCAGCTCGATTCAAAGATCACCGCCAACCGTCCGCTGGAATTCTGCTGCTACGGCATCGGCCAGGTCTCCCACGACATTTCCGACACCCACATCGGCAACCTCAAGCAATTGCAGAAGTGGGGCATGCCGATCAGCCATGAGCTGAAACTGGCAAAAGGCATCGACGAATGCCTGGATTACTACCGCGACATCGGCGCACGCCGTAACGCGCTGACCTATGAAATCGATGGCGTGGTGTTCAAGGTCAACAGCATTGCCGATCAGCGTGAGCTGGGCTTCCGTGCCCGCGAACCGCGTTGGGCGATCGCGCATAAATTTCCGGCGATGGAAGAACTCACTGAACTGCTCGACGTGGAATTCCAGGTCGGACGAACCGGTGCCGTCACCCCAGTGGCACGTCTGAAACCGGTCAAGGTTGCCGGTGTCACCGTAGCCAACGCCACGCTGCACAACATGGACGAAGTCGCGCGTCTGGGCCTGATGATCGGCGACACCGTGATCATTCGCCGTGCCGGTGACGTGATTCCGCAAGTGGTGCAAGTGGTGCTGGAGCGTCGTCCGGACAACGCCCGACCTGTGGCGATCCCGGAGAGCTGCCCGGTGTGCGGCTCGCACGTCGAGCGCACACAGCTGATCAAGCGCAGCAAGGGCAAGGAAACCGTCAGCGAAGGCGCGGTGTATCGCTGCGTGGGTCGACTGGCCTGTGGCGCGCAACTGAAGCAGGCGATCATTCACTTCGTCTCGCGCCGGGCGATGGACATCGAAGGCTTGGGCGATAAGAGCGTCGAGCAATTGGTCGATGAAGGTCTGGTCAGTTCGCCGGCCGATTTGTATGCGCTGAAGTTCGACGACATCGTCGATCTGGAAGGCTTTGCCGAGGTCTCCAGTAACAAGCTGTTGGCGGCCATCGAAGACAGCAAGCAGCCGGGGCTGGCGCGTTTCATCTATGCGCTGGGCATTCCCGATGTCGGCGAGGAGACCGCCAAGGTACTGGCGCGCTCGCTGGGTTCGCTGGAGCGCGTGCAGCAGGCGCTGCCGCAAGTGCTGACGTACCTGCCGGATGTCGGTCTGGAAGTGGCGCACGAGATTCACAGCTTCTTTGAAGATGCGCATAACCAGCAGGTGATCACTGAGCTGCTTGGGCATGGTTTGCAGATTCAGGATCAGGGCGAGTTGGGCGCAGAGTTTGCGGCCAGCACCACGCTCGGCGGTTTCCTCGACAAGCTGCACATTCCTTCGGTCGGCCCGGGCGGGGCGCAGAAACTGGCGGACAAGTTTGGTTCGCTGGAAGCGGTGATGAACGCCGACTGGCTGGACATGCGTCAGGCGTTGCCGGAGAAACAGGCGAATTCGGTTCGCGAGTTTTTTGCGGTCGCGGAGAATCGGCAACTGGCTGAGGCGTCCGAAAAACAGCTGCGTGATTTCGGCATGCACTGGCAGAGCGAGAAGAAAGTCGTCGAAGGCTTGCCGTTGTCTGGCGAGACCTGGGTGCTGACGGGTAAGGTCGAGTTGATGAGCCGGGATGTGGCTAAAGATCACCTCGAAAGCCTGGGGGCGAAGGTTGCTGGTTCGGTTTCGGCGAAAACGCATTGCGTTGTTGCAGGCCCCGGTGCCGGATCGAAACTGACCAAAGCCAATGAGCTGGGCGTAAAAGTGATGGACGAAGAAACCTTTATCGCCTTCCTCAAAACCCATGGCCTTCAGGTCTGACACAAAATCCATGGCCTTCAGGTCTGACACAAAGCCCATGGCCTTCAGGTCTGATACAAAACCCATGGCCTTCAGGTCTGACACAAAACCCTGTGGCGAGGGGATTTATCCCCGTTCGGCGACGCAGTCGTCGCCAAACCAGACAACGCGGTACACCTGATTAACCGCGTCGTATGGATTTGGGGTCGCTTCGCAACCCATCGGGGATAAATCCCCTCGCCACAATGGTGTTATCACTTTGATCGTTCCCACGCTCCCGCGTGGGAATGCCGCCCCGGACGCTCCGCGTCCGCTGTGACGCAGAGCGTCACTGGATGCATTCCCACGCAGAGCGTGGGAACGATCATCGCGCCAGAATGATCTAGTCTCTGCAAGCCCCAGGGAGAGATCGCCATGCACCGTTTTTTCGAGCAACTCAGTTCTCGCATCATCGCGCCGTTCATGGGCGAATCTTCGCGCAACAGCAAAGTCTGGCCGTGCCGCTGCGGCCAGTCGTTGTTCTTTCGCAACAGCCAGTGCCTGGCCTGCAATGCTTTGCTCGGCTATCAGCCGGAAGAAAGCCGCATCACCTCCCTGTCGCCCGGTGTGGAGAACGGCACCTGGACGCTGGATGCTGATCCCGACGCAGGCCTGTTTCGCCGCTGCGCCAACCTCGACACGCCCGCCGCGTGCAACTGGCTGCTGCCGGCCAACGTCGACAATGCCTTGTGCGTCGCTTGCAGCCTCAATCGCACCATCCCCGACCTGTCCGACCCGGAAAATCCCGAGCGCTGGCGCAAGGTCGAAATCGCCAAGCGCCGCCTCGTCGCGCAACTGATCACTCTTGGCTTGCAGGTCATCCCGAAAACCGTCGATGAAGACAGCGGCCTCGCTTTCGATTTCCTCGGCGTCGACCTCGAAGGCAATGCGCCGATGACCGGCCACGCCAACGGCCTGATCACCCTCGACATCAAAGAAGCCGACGACGCCCACCGCGAGCGGGTGAGGGCGCAGATGCATGAACCGTATCGCACGCTGCTCGGGCATTTTCGGCATGAGGTCGGGCACTACTATTGGGATCGGCTGATCGCCAACGGCCCGTGGCTCGATTCATTCCGTAACCTGTTCGGCGACGAGCGCGCCAGTTACGCCGAGGCGCTCGATCGTCATTACCAACAAGGCGCGCCCCTCGACTGGCCTCAGCACTATGTCAGCGCCTACGCGACCATGCACCCGTGGGAAGACTGGGCGGAAACCTGGGCGCATTACCTGCACATGATGGACGCGGTGGACACGGCGCTGGGGTTTGGCATGAGCGCGCGGGAAATGGATTTCGATTACCAGCCGTTTCCGAGCAGCACGCTGTACGACCCGCAGCATCCCGGTGGCGAGGCGTTCCTGGCGTTTGTTAATGCGTGGATCGAGTTGGCCGGCATGCTCAATGAATTGTCACGCAGCATGGGTCAGCCGGATTTTTACCCGTTCGTGCTGCCGGCGGCTGCGATTGCCAAGCTGCACTTTATTCATCTGGTGATCCAGCAGGCGGGCGGCAGGGCAGACGAGGTGCTGGCCATCTAACGTCAAAAGATCGCAGCCTTCGGCAGCTCCTACAGGTGAATGCGGATCCATGTGGGCACTGCCGCAGGCTGCGAACTTTATGTCCTTGACCTTGTTCATATTTTTAATCTGAAACCAACGGTTGTAACTTCGTCTCAGATAGGTACAATGGCGCGGCTCGCCGACAGGCAAGCGTCGTTATGGTGACCCCATCGGTCCCCCCGCAACGATTACCCGTGAACCTGGTCAGAGCCGGAAGGCAGCAGCCACAGCGGGAACATTGTGTGCCGGGGTGTGGCTGGTGGGGTCGCCACCTTAACGAACAATCGAACGCTTCAACCAGAACTGCATGGGTTTCACCCACTGCGGTTTTTTTGTGTCTGCGATTTTCCAAAACGAAACAAATCCCCCGCTGACAAAGATCCTGTAGGAGCAAGGCTTGCCCGCGAAGACGGTGTGTCAGGTTTACATTTTTTCACTGACACACCGCCTTCGCGGGTAAGCCTTGCTCCTACACAGTTATGGGGTGTTGTCGGACTGGCCGGTGTAAAGCCGGATAATCTCATCAATCTCCCCCGACATTTTCATCCGCAACAACGTGCGCAAGATCCGCTGCACCGGCACCTTCGGGTCATTCCTCACGTAGCAACCGACCTTCTGCTCCTGCAACACCGCCACCGCTTGCAATTGCTTTTCCGGCGTCAGGCGCTGATTAAACCAGTCCAGCGTCCACTGATTGCTCACCGCATAGCGATAACGCCCGGCCAGTAACTTCTCCAAAACCTGCTCCTGATTGCGCGCATCTTCGCGGTGCAAGCGATCGGTGTCGAAAAACGGCTGCAGGGTAGGGTAGATGTAACCAAGCACGGTGCCGATGGATTGGCGGGGCAGGGTGGCAGGGTTAATGCTGCCGGGCTGATCCTTGCGACTGACTAACAGATCACGCTGGAACAACAGCGGCAGACTCCAGATGTAATCCCCCGACTGATTCGGCAGCCACGACTGTGCGGCATAGCAGCGAACATCAATCTCGCCGTGCTCCATGGCGCTCTGCACCCGGGCGCGCGGCAGCACGTGAAACTCGGCCGGCGCGCCGACCTGGGTGGCGAGGCTGAGCATGATGTCGTAGAGGATGCCCTGGGTCGGGCGGCCGCGTTCGTATTGCACCATCGGCATCGCCCAACTGTCGGGCATGGCAAAGCGCAGCGGTGGCTCTGCGGCCGCCACGCTCAGGCTGAATCCCAGCAGTGCCCCCACGGCCCAACGCATAAACGCTCCGGTAATTCCCTGTCCTGAGCCGATAAAAGCCTCTGCTGATGGAGCTTAGCCACATTAGACGAGGACATCGGATGCAATTTTGCCCTTGCTCCGCTAGCATTAGCCGCTTCTGCTTCCTTCGCTGCGACGGTTTTCGATGAGTTATCAGGTTCTTGCACGTAAATGGCGTCCGCGCTCGTTCCGCGAAATGGTCGGCCAGACCCATGTGCTCAAAGCTCTGATCAATGCCTTGGACAGCCAGCGGCTGCACCACGCGTACCTGTTTACCGGGACGCGCGGGGTGGGTAAAACCACGATTGCGCGGATCATTGCCAAATGCCTGAACTGTGAGACAGGTATCACTTCCAGCCCGTGCGGCGAGTGCTCGGTGTGCCGTGAAATCGACGAAGGCCGCTTTGTCGACCTGATCGAGATCGATGCCGCGAGCCGCACCAAGGTCGAAGACACCCGCGAGCTACTCGACAACGTGCAGTACGCGCCGAGCCGCGGGCGCTTCAAGGTCTACCTGATCGACGAAGTGCACATGCTTTCCAGCCATTCCTTCAATGCGCTGCTGAAAACCCTCGAAGAACCGCCGCCCTACGTCAAGTTCATCCTGGCGACCACCGACCCGCAGAAACTTCCGGCAACGATTTTGTCGCGCTGCCTTCAGTTCTCGCTGAAGAACATGACGCCGGAGCGTGTGGTCGAGCATTTGACCCACGTTCTGACCGCCGAAAGCGTGCCGTTCGAAGACGACGCGCTGTGGCTGCTCGGTCGCGCCGCTGACGGTTCGATGCGTGACGCCATGAGCCTGACCGATCAGGCCATTGCTTTCGGTGAAGGCAAGGTGCTCGCCACCGACGTGCGGGCGATGCTCGGCACGCTGGATCACGGTCAGGTCTTTGACGTACTGCATTCGTTGATTGAAGGCGATGCCAAGGCGCTGCTTGAAGCGGTGCGCCACTTGGCCGAGCAGGGCCCGGACTGGAACGGCGTGCTCTCGGAAATTCTCAACGTGCTGCACCGCGTCGCTATCGCTCAAGCGCTGCCGGAAGGCGTCGACAATGGGCATGGCGATCGCGATCGCGTGTTGGCGCTGGCGCAAGCCTTGCCGGCCGAAGACGTGCAGTTCTATTACCAGATGGGCCTGATCGGCCGCCGCGATTTGCCGCTGGCGCCGGATCCGCGCGGTGGTTTCGAAATGGTGCTGCTGCGAATGCTGGCCTTCCGGCCGGCTGATACGGCGGACGCCCCGAGGCAACCGCTAAAGCCAGTGGGGATCAGCCAGGCCACAGTTGATTCCGCAAATTCAGTGGCTGCCGCGCCTAAACCTGCGCCGGTGGTTGCTGCGGCTGTTACCCCGACGCCGGCTCCTGTAACAGCACCTGCGCCGGCTCCAGAGCCTGCGCAGGTTGCTCCTGTTGCTCGAGTTGCCGAGCCAGAGCCAGAGCCAGAGCCAGCGCCCGTCGTCGCCGAAGCCGTTGTCGATCTGCCGTGGAACGACCCGGTAGAAGCCGAGGCCGAGCCAGAACCCGAGCCAGCTCAGCAACCTGCCGTCGAGCCCATGCTGGAAACCGCCGCCGAGCAACCCGAGTTGCCGCCGATGCCGTTGCCGACCCCGGACAGCGTCGTCCCTGACGCACCAGAGTGGGCCGCCGCGCCAATTCCAGAGCCGTCAGTCGCCGACGTCGATGCCGCTACCCCGGGCACCGACATGGACGACGAGCCGCCGCTGGACGAGGATTACATCGAACCGGACATGGACTCGGCGTACAGCTACCTCGACGAACTGGCCAGCGAACACGCCGCCGACCCAGAGCCGGAACCCGAGCCTGAGCCCGCAGCGGCGCCGGCCACCGGTCTGGCCTTGCAATGGCTGGAGCTGTTCCCGAAACTGCCGATCTCCGGCATGACCGGCAGCATCGCCGCCAACTGTACGTTGATCGCGGTTGATGGCGATCATTGGCTGATGCACCTTGATCCGGCGCACAGTGCGCTGTTCAACGCCACGCAGCAGCGACGTCTGAACGATGCGTTGAACCAGTTCCACGGTCGTACGCTGACGCTGACCATCGAGCTGATCAAACCCGAGCAGGAGACCCCGGCTCAGGCCGCCTCCCGTCGCAGGGCCAACCGTCAGCGCGAAGCGGAGGAGTCGATTCATGGCGATCCGTTCATCCAGCAGATGGTTCAGCAGTTTGGCGCGGTGGTGCGACACGATACTATTGAACCTGTCGACGCCTTGGTCGCCCAAGGCTAATAACTGAAGGTGCCCGGCCTCCATGGCCGGGCGCTGTTTTGATCCAAGTACTTTTGAGGTGATTCCCATGATGAAAGGTGGCATGGCCGGCCTGATGAAGCAGGCGCAGCAGATGCAGGAAAAAATGGCCAAGATGCAGGAAGAACTGGCCAACGCCGAAGTCACCGGTAAGGCCGGCGGCGATATGGTCACCGTGGTGATGACCGGTCGTCACGACCTCAAGCGCGTCAGCATCGACCCGACCCTGCTGCCGGGTCTGGACGAAGACGACCGTGAAGTGATCGAAGACCTGGTCGCCGCCGCCGTCAACGACGCCGTGCGCAAGATCGAAGCCAGCAGCCAGGAAAAAATGGGCGGCATGACCGCCGGCATGAACCTGCCTTCGGGTATGAAACTGCCATTCTGATTCGCCAATCGGCGGCAGATGAGCTACACAAAATGCCAGGCATTGCGCCTGGCATTTTTGTTTCTGGCGGGTGGAGAGCTGTGTTGGTCATGCGGACGCCTTCGCGAGCAAGCCCGCTCCCACAGGTGATTGCATTCCATCTGGAGAAATGCGGTCGAATGTGGGAGCGGGCTTGCTCGCGAAGAAGTCGACTCGGTCCACCTGAAGAAACATCGAACACCCCACCGCCTCAACGGTCTGCTCCCTATACCCGCTGAATTCATCATTCACAGGAGACGCTGACATGTCCGACCCTCTTACCCTCAATCAACGCTTTGTCCTCGCCTCGCGTCCGGTTGGCGCGCCGACCCCGGAAAACTTCCGCCTCGAACGCGAAGCGCTGCCCGATCTGCTAGACGGCCAGATACTGCTGAAAACCCTCTACCTGTCCCTCGACCCCTACATGCGTGGGCGCATGAGTGACGCACCGTCCTACGCCGCGCCCGTCGAAATCGGCGAGGTGATGACCGGCGGCGCTGTCAGTCGCGTCGAAGACTCGCGTCATCCAAAGTTTCATAAGGGCGATCTGGTGGTCGGTGCCACAGGCTGGCAAAGCCACAGCATCAGCGATGGCCGCAACATCATCCCGATCCCGTCCGGGTTGCCGAGCCCGTCGATGGCCCTCGGTGTGCTGGGCATGCCCGGCATGACCGCGTACATGGGATTGATGGACATCGGTCAGCCGAAAGAAGGCGAGACCCTCGTCGTCGCTGCTGCTTCCGGTGCTGTCGGTTCGGTGGTCGGCCAGGTGGCCAAGATCAAAGGCCTGCGCGCGGTCGGTGTCGCCGGCGGTGCCGAGAAGTGCAAATACGTGGTCGAGGAATTGGGCTTCGACGCCTGCATCGATCACAAGGCTGACGACTTCGCCGAGCAACTGGCCAAGGCGTGCCCGAATGGCATCGACATCTATTACGAAAACGTTGGCGGTCACGTATTCGACGCGGTCGTGCCGTTGCTCAACCCCAAAGCGCGCATCCCGCTGTGCGGCCTGATCGCCGGTTACAACGCCTCTGAAGCTCCGAAAGGCCCGGATCGTCTGCCGATGCTGCAACGCACCTTGCTGACCAAACGCGTACGCATTCAAGGCTTCATCGTGTTTGATGACTACGGCGATCGTCAGCCGGAATTCATCAGCGCGATGGTGCCGTGGGTGCGCGATGGCAAGGTGAAATTCCGCGAGGACGTGGTCGATGGCCTGGAGCAGGCGCCGGAATCGTTTATCGGTCTGCTGGAGGGTCGCAACTTCGGCAAACTGGTGGTGCGGGTCGCTCAGGACTGAGTATTTGACGCTGGCCAGAGGCGCGGGTATAAACCGCGTCTCGTTGTTTTGTCGGACTTTTTACCCATGAGCTTCAGCCCTTTGATTCGCCAACTGATCGACGCCCTGCGCACCTTGCCAGGCGTGGGTCAGAAAACCGCCCAGCGCATGGCGTTGCAGATGCTCGAGCGTGATCGCAGCGGCGGTCTGCGTCTGGCTCAGGCCCTCAGCCAAGCCATGGAAGGGGTCGGTCACTGCCGCCAGTGCCGCACGCTGACCGAAGACGATCTGTGCCCGCAATGCGCCGACACCCGCCGCGACGACACGTTGCTGTGCGTGGTCGAAGGGCCGATGGATGTCTACGCCGTCGAGCAAACTGGCTTCCGTGGCCGCTATTTTGTGCTCAAGGGGCATTTGTCGCCGCTGGACGGGCTCGGGCCTGAGGCGATCGGTATTCCGCAACTGATGGCGCGGATTGAAGAGGCGGGGACGTTTGCTGAAGTGATCCTTGCGACCAATCCTACGGTTGAGGGTGAAGCCACGGCGCATTACATCGCGCAGTTGTTGCAGCACAAAGGCCTGATCGCTTCGCGGATTGCCCACGGCGTGCCGTTGGGTGGCGAACTGGAACTGGTAGATGGCGGCACGCTGGCGCATTCATTTGCCGGGCGGAAACCGATTTCCCTCTGATAAAAATCAAAAGATCGCAGCCTGCGGCAGCTCCTACAGGGAAACGCATTCCAATGTAGGAGCTGCCGCAGGCTGCGATCTTTTGATCTTCTGTATCTTGTAAACCAAGCAAGCGCTCGGTAAGTTCGGCGAATCCTTCCGTGGAGCTCGCCCATGCCTGCCTTTCAGGAATACTTCGACCCAAGCCATCAATTAGTCCGCGACAGCGTCAGACGTTTCGTCGAACGCGAGATCCTGCCGGACATTGACCAGTGGGAAGAAGCCGAAAGCTTCCCCCGTGAGCTGTACCTGAAGGCAGGCGCCGCCGGCATCCTTGGCATCGGCTACCCGGAAGCGCTCGGTGGCAGCCATGAAGGCGATCTCTTCGCCAAGGTCGCCGCCAGTGAGGAGTTGATGCGCTGCGGCTCTGGTGGCCTGGTAGCGGGGCTTGGCTCGCTGGATATCGGTCTGCCACCGATCGTCAAATGGGCGCGCCCTGAAGTACGTGACCGCGTCGTGCCGCAAGTGCTCAGCGGCGAAAAGATCAGCGCCTTGGCAGTTACCGAGCCCGGTGGCGGCTCTGACGTCGCCAACCTGCAAACCCGCGCCGTGCGTGACGGCGACGTCTATCGGGTCAGCGGCAGCAAAACCTTTATCACCAGTGGCGTGCGCGCGGATTTCTACACCGTCGCGGTACGCACCGGTGCGCCAGGCTTCGGTGGTATCAGCCTGTTGATGATCGAGAAGGGCACGCCCGGTTTCACCGTGGGCCGTCAGTTGAAGAAAATGGGCTGGTGGGCGTCGGACACGGCTGAATTGTTCTTCGACGATTGCCGTGTGCCTGTAGGAAATCTGATCGGCGCCGAGAACATGGGCTTCGCCTGCATCATGGGCAATTTTCAGAGCGAACGCTTGGCCTTGGCGCTGATGGCCAACATGACCGCGCAACTGGCGCTGGAAGAAAGCCTGAAGTGGGCGCGCGAGCGTGAAGCCTTTGGCAAACCGATTGGCAAGTTTCAGGTGATCAAGCATCGACTGGCCGAGATGGCTACGGCGCTGGAGGTGTCGCGCGAATTCACTTATCGGCAAGCGGCAAAAATGGCGGCGGGGCAGAGTGTGATCAAGGAGATTTCCATGGCAAAGAACTTTGCCACGGACACCTCGGATCGGATTACCACGGAGGCGGTGCAGATTCTTGGTGGGCTGGGGTATATGCGCGAGAGTCTGGTGGAGCGGCTGTATCGGGATAACCGCATCTTGTCGATTGGCGGCGGGACGCGGGAAGTGATGAACGAGATCATCAGCAAGCAGATGGGGCTTTAAAGTCAAAAGATCGCAGCCTTCGGCAGCTCCTACAGGGAAACGCACATCCCAATGTAGGAGCTGCCGAAGGCTGCGATCTTTTGCTCTTGATTACTTGTCAGTCAACGCAAACTGCGTCAGGCAAAACGTCGGGATGCCCATGTCCTGCAGACGCTGCGAACCTTGCAGCTCCGGCAGGTCAATAATCGCCGCCGCTTCATGCACCCGCGCGCCCATGCGACGAATCAGGTTGGCCGCCGCAATCAGCGTGCCGCCGGTGGCGATCAAATCATCAAACATCACCACCGAATCGCCTTCGCACAGGCTATCGGCGTGCACTTCCAGAAACGCTTCGCCATATTCGGTCGCGTAACCTTCAGCGAGCACGTCCGCCGGCAGTTTGCCTTGCTTGCGGAACAGCACCAGCGGCTTGTTCAACTGATAGGCCAGTACCGAACCGATCAGAAAACCGCGCGCATCCATCGCGCCGATGTGGGTGAAATCGGCTTCCACGTAGCGGTGGGCGAAGCTGTCCATCACCAGGCGCAGGGCCGTGGGCGATTGGAACAGCGGGGTGATGTCGCGAAAGATCACGCCCGGTTTCGGGAAGTCGATCACGGGGCGGATCAGGGATTTGATGTCGAAGGAGTCGAAGACCATCGTCGAGGTGTCCTGGCAGGGCTGCAAACGGCGCAGTATACCCGCGGCTGAAACGCTTCGCTCAACCGCGGATCGAGATCAGCCTTCTAACGAACCACCGGCCAGCGCGCAGAGCTGGATCGGGTCGAGGATGTGAATCTCCTTGCCCTCGGCGGCGATCAGCTGGTTTTGCTGGAAGCGAGTGAACACGCGGGACACGGTTTCCACCGCCAGACCCAAGTAGTTGCCGATTTCGTTACGCGACATTGCAAGGCGGAATTGATTGGCCGAAAAACCGCGAGCGCGGAAGCGTGCGGACAGGTTGACCAGGAAGGTGGCTATGCGCTCGTCGGCGGTTTTCTTCGACAGCAGCAACATCATTTGCTGGTCATCGCGGATTTCGCGGCTCATCACGCGCATCAACTGACGGCGCAGCTGCGGCAATTGCAGGGCCAGTTCGTCGAGGCGTTCAAAGGGAATTTCGCAGACCGAGGTGGTTTCCAGCGCCTGAGCGGACACCGGGTGTTTCTCGGTGTCCATGCCGGACAGGCCGACCAGTTCGCTTGGCAAGTGGAAGCCGGTCAGTTGTTCTTCGCCGGAATCGCTCAGGCTGAAGGTCTTCAGGGCGCCGGAGCGTACTGCAAAAACGGAATCGAATGTGTCGCCCTGGCGGAACAGGAACTCACCCTTTTTCAACGGGCGGCCACGTTTAACGATCTCGTCCAGCGCATCCATGTCTTCCAGATTCAGAGAAAGTGGCAGGCAGAGAGGGGCCAGGCTGCAATCCTTGCAATGAGCCTGGTTATGAGCGCGCAGTTTAACTGGCTCGGACATTTCTTTAATCCTTGTGGGAAATCACACATAAGACGTAAGGGTAACCCACAAGAGGACGTTCAGGCCAGTGCGTGGCGCGTCTGGCCTGCTGGCAAAGTGTCGCTGTCCGGACTGGTTCATTTTGGTGGGCGCTCAGATCACCCGGGAAAAACGCTGGCGGTTTTGCTGCTCCAGGTAAGCGTCAAACACCATGCACACCGAACGCACCAGCAAGCGTCCCGCCGGCAGAATCGCGATGCGATCACGATCCAGAGTGATCAAGCCATCGTTGGCCATGCCTTGCAGTTGTGGCCAAAGCGCGCCGAAGTAACCCTGAAAATCGATGTTGAATTGCTGCTCGATCTCGGCGAAATCCAGACTGAAGTTGCAGATGAGTTGCTGAATCACCGCGCGTCGTAGCCGATCATCGGCGTTGCACACCAAGCCACGGCTGGTCGCCAGTTGCGCGGCGGCGAGGCTGTTCTGGTATTCGTTCAGATCGCTGCTGTTCTGGCAGTACAGGTCGCCAATCTGGCTGATCGCCGAAACCCCCAGACCAATCAAATCGCAATGGCCATGGGTGGTGTAGCCCTGGAAGTTGCGTTGCAGGGTTTCCTCTTCCTGAGCAATCGCCAGTTCGTCATCGGGCAGGGCGAAGTGATCCATGCCGATGTAGCGGTAACCGGCGGCGACCAATTGTTCGGTAGTGCGCTGAAACATCTCCAGTTTCTGTGCCGGGCTCGGCAATTCGCTGGCGTTGATCCGCCGCTGCGGCATAAAGCGTTCCGGCAGGTGCGCGTAGTTGAACACCGAGAGCCGATCCGGTTGCAGGCTGATGACTTCCTCGACGGTACGGGCGAAGTTGTCCGGGGTCTGTTTAGGCAGTCCGTAAATCAGGTCGATGTTGATCGAGCGAAATTGCAGGGTGCGCGCAGCGTCGATCACTGCGCGGGTTTCTTCCAGACTTTGCAGGCGATTGACTGCGCGTTGTACGGCCGGATCAAGGTCTTGCAGGCCAATGCTGACGCGATTGAAACCGAGTTCCCGCAGCAGGCCCATGGTCGACCAGTCGGCTTCGCGCGGATCGATTTCGATGCCGTAATCGCCGGAATCGTCATCCAGCAGATTGAAATGCTTGCGCAGGTGCGCCATCAACTGACGCAGTTCATCGTGGCTGAGAAAGGTCGGGGTGCCGCCGCCGAAGTGCAGTTGTTCGACTTTTTGTGCGGGGTCGAGGTGGCAGGCGATCAACTGGATTTCCTGCTCCAGACGTTGCAGGTACGGCAGGGCGCGGCCGCGATCCTTGGTGATGACCTTGTTGCAGGCGCAGTAGTAGCAAATGTTCGCGCAGAACGGCACGTGCACATACAGCGACAACGGGCGCAGGGCCTTGCGGCTGTCGCGTAGAGCGTGAAACAGATCGAACGAGCCGACCTGACTGTGAAATTGCACGGCCGTCGGATACGAGGTGTAGCGCGGTCCCGCGAGATCGTAACGGCGAATCAGATCAGAGTCCCAACGAATGGCGTCGAGCATGCGGGCATTCCCCCGAATAGGCTGGCAGTGTGGGGGGAGTCTATCGGGGTGCGGCGATGAGGCACTTGATTTGCATCAAGGGTGGTGGGTGATGCAGAGAGTCTGTGATGATGAGATTTATTGTGGCGAGGGGATTTATCCCCGTTCGGCTGCGCAGCAGTCGCAAAACCTGACTGCTGGGTATGGCGGGAGAATGCAAGGGGCCGCTTCGCGACCCAGCGGGGATAAATCCCCCTCGCCACAATGGATCTGTACAGGAATTTCATTGGGGTTGATTCAGTGGCCCATCAGCCAATGTTGATGCGGGCCGGGCAGGGTCCAGATGCCGAACAGGATGACCAGCAGCCCACCCGTCATGCGCACGCTGCGCTTGCGCAACAGCGCAGTAACGCGTTCTGCCGCAAGCCCCGTGGCGAGCAAGACCGGCCACGTCCCCAAGCCAAACGCGAGCATCAACAACGCACTGTCCAGCGCATTGCCCTGACTCGCCGACCACAGCAACGTGCTGTAAACCAGTCCACACGGCAGCCAGCCCCACAACGCGCCTAGCAACAACGCACGCGGCACACTCGACACGGGCAACAAACGGTTAGCGACTGGCTGAATGTGCCGCCACAACCCGCGCCCGAGGCTTTCGATCCGCGTCAGCCCGCTCCACCAACCGGCCAGGTACAAACCCATGGCGATCAACAACAAACCGGCCAGTACGCGCATGAACATTGCCGCAGGACTGTTGGCAACGGCCCAGCCCGCCAGACCGATCAACAATCCCGCCGTGGCATAACTGAGAATCCGCCCGAGGTTATACGCCAGCAGCAGTCGAAAACGCCGACTGCGTTGCTCCTTGGGAATCGCCAGGGTCAGCGCGCCCATCAAGCCGCCGCACATGCCCAGGCAATGGCCACCACCAAGCAAACCGAGGATCAGCGCCGAGACCAGCAGTGGCGCCAGTTCAAGCATGGGGTGGGGCCTTGTCGTCCGGTTTGGTCGCGTTGACTTCGTCGACGGCAGCGGTGTGTTGCGGATCCTGATCGTCGAACAGGATGCTGTGGGCCGGGCCGTCGAGGTCGTCGTACTGACCGCTGTCCACCGCCCAGAAAAAGATGTAAACGGCGATGGCCACGATCAGCAGTGCGGCGGGGATCATCACGTAGAGAGCTGGCATCTGTACTCCATGCCCGCGCGGCTCAGGCCGGCAGCGGGCGGGTTTCCGAACGGGTGCTGGCGTGCGGCGAACCCGGCAGGCGAGTCAGGCGCAAAGCGTTGAGCACCACGGTCAACGAACTGATCGACATGCCGACCGCGGCCCACACCGGCGTGATCCAGCCGAGGGCGGCGAACGGCAACATGAGGCCATTGTACAGCGCCGCCCACAGCAGGTTCTCGATGATTACCCGACGCGTGCGCCGCGCCAACGTGAAGGCCTGAACCAGCGCGTCGAGGCGGTTGGACAGCAGCACCGCATCGGCGCTGGTTTTCGCCAGATCGGTGGCCGAGCCCATCGCCACACTGATGTCAGCCGCCGCCAGTACCGGCACATCATTGACGCCGTCGCCAAGCATCAGCACCTTGCGACCTTCCTTGTGCAACTGTTGCAAGACTTGCAGTTTGTCGTCAGGACGCAAACCACCACGGGCCTCGTCGATGCCCAATTCGGCGGCGACGCTGGCGACCATCGGCGAGCTGTCGCCCGATAGCAACAAGGTGCGCCAGCCGCGCGCCTTGCACGCAGCGAGCAGGGCGGGGGCGTCATCGCGCAAGCGGTCATCGAGGACGAACCACGCCAACGGCCCCTGAGCGTCGCCCAGCAGCAGCCATTGGCCTGCTTCGTCCGGCATCGTCGGTGCTGCCGCGCCGCTGAGGGCGCAGACAAATTGCGCCTGACCGATGCGCAAGCGTTGTTCGCCGACCAAACCTTCGAGACCGAGCCCCGGTGTGCTGTGAACTTCCTCTGCCGCCAGCGGTGCGCGACCGAAAGCTCGGGCAATCGGGTGTTCTGAACGGTTTTCCAGCGCGGCGGCGAGGCTCAGGCATTGCTCGCTGTCCATTGCGCCGAGCGGACGGATCGAACGCAATACCAAGCGGCCCTCGGTGAGGGTGCCGGTCTTGTCGAAAAT
This sequence comes from Pseudomonas sp. NPDC088885, assembly GCF_044750025.1. Lineage (NCBI taxonomy): Bacteria > Pseudomonadati > Pseudomonadota > Gammaproteobacteria > Pseudomonadales > Pseudomonadaceae > Pseudomonas > Pseudomonas sp. NPDC088885. The sequence goes on from NZ_JBIVJB010000078.1 coordinate 17,094, forward strand.
CACTGTGTCGATCTGATTCAGGCCTTCCAGCACATGGCCGCGCGTCAACAGCAAACCGAGTTTGTGCAGGGTGCCGGTGGCGGCGGTGAGGGCGGTCGGCGTCGCCAGCGACAGCGCGCACGGGCAGGTCGCGACGAGCATGGCGAGGACGATCCAGAACGCGCGCGAGGAATCCAGCTCCCACCAGAGCAGGCCGATGACGGCAGCGGCGATCAGCGACAGCAACAGAAACCATTGCGCGGCGCGGTCGGCGATTTCGGCCAGTCGCGGTTTTTCTGCCTGAGCGCGATCAAGCAGGCGGACGATGGCGCTCAGGCGCGTGTCTTGCCCCAGCGCCTGCACTTCAACCGTCAGCGCCCCTTCGACATTAAGGGTGCCGGCGGTGACCGCATCGCCCAGCGTGCGCGGTTGCGGCAGGTATTCGCCGGTGAGCAGCGATTCGTCGATGCTTGATTGGCCATCAATGATCTTGCCGTCGGCTGGGAGGATCGATCCGGCCTGCACCAGAATCTTGTCGCCCGTGCGCAGCTCGCTGAGCAAAATGCGCTCGCTCTGGCCGTCACCGTCCAGACGGAGGCACGACGCGGGCAACAGATTCACCAACTGGGCGGTGGCGGCCGCAGTGCGTTCGCGGGCGCGGCGTTCCAGATAACGCCCGGCGAGCAGGAACAACGCAAACATACCGACCGCATCGAAGTACAACTCACCGACCCCGGTGATTGCCGTCCAGATCCCGGCGATGTAGGCGCTGCCGATGGCCAGCGACACCGAGACGTCCATGGTCAGGTGGCGGGTGCGCAAATCACGCATTGCGCCTTTGAAGAACGGCGCGCAGCTGTAGAAGACGATCGGCGTGGTGAGGAACAGCGCGACCCAGCGCAGAATCGTGTGCAGTTCGGGGCTGAGGTCGATATTGAATTCCGGCCAGGTCGCCATGGTCGCCATCATTGCCTGAAACCACAGCAATCCAGCGACGCCGAGCTGGCGCAGGGCGAGACGGTTTTCGCTGGCCAGTTGTTCGCTGGCGCGGTCGGCCTGATACGGGTGGGCGGCGTAACCGATGTGACGCAGTTCGGCGAGGATCTGGCTCAGCGGCAACTGCGCATCGGCCCAGCTCACGTGCAGGCGATGGTTGGACAGGTTCAGTCGTGCTTCGGCCACGGCAGGCAGCGTGCGCAGGTGTTTCTCGATCAGCCAGCCGCACGCGGCGCAACTGATGCCTTCCATCAATAACGTGGTTTCGGCCAGATCGCCTGCATGGCGCACGAACGGTTGTTGCACGTCGGCACGGTCGTACAGCGCCAGTTCGTCGGTCAGTTGCACCGGCAGCGCTTCGGGGTTGGCCGAGGCTTCGCTGCGATGCTGGTAATAACTGTCGAGGCCGCCGGCAACGATGGCTTCGGCCACGGCCTGGCAGCCCGGGCAGCAGAATTCGCGGGATTCCCCGAGTACGACAGCGGTGAAGCGGCTGCCCGACGGAACGGGCAGGGCGCAGTGGTAGCAGGGGAGTGGGCTGGTCATGGCACTTGTTCCGATGATCGTTCCCACGCTCCGCGTGGGAATACCTCCCCGGACGCTCCGCGTCCGCTTCGGCTGGGACGCGGAGCGTCCCTGGCTGCGTTCCCACGCAGAGCGTGGGAACGATCAGGCACAGGAGTTGTTTATTTTTTCAGGTCTTCCGCGCCCTGGAGGGGTTCATCACCCAGCAGCAGATCCTTGTCGTGGCTGACCAGTTCTTCTTCGAACATGCGCCACACGTGGTCATCCTGACTGCCGAGCAACTCAACAAAACGACGCCCTTCAACCTTGTCGTTCAGTTGTCCGAGGTAACGGCCGGTTTCAGATTCGCTGCGAGTCAGGACGATCTTGCGATCCTTCTCCGGCTGGGTCGGCGAGATCAGGTTCAGTTCCAGTGTCTTCGGCTGACTGTCACCGCTCAAACGCAGATCAACTTCGCCGGTAACGCCGTCCAGATGCACGTTGGCGCGCATCTTCAGGTTCTGTGCGAGCAACTCACGATCCAGCGAACGGTTGATGCCTTTGCCGGCCTCGTAGTAGTTGTCGTTCACCAGGTTGTCCGGGTTGTTTACCGCGATGGTCACCATGGACAAGGTCAGGGTCACCGAGCAGGCCAGAATCCCGATGATGATCCATGGCCAGAGGTGCTTGTACCAAGGGCTTGCGGCGTTTGCTGCGGGCATGTTCAGTTCTCTCAACGGATTTGTGGGCCGATGAATCGGCTCTTGGCTTCAACGTGGACGCTGTTGTCATCGGCATCCTTGAGGATGAATTTCACCTCGTTGGTGCTCGATGGCAGTTGTTCGGGGGCGCTCGACAGTTCAACCGGCATACTGAAAATTTCCCCGGCCGGCACCTTGATCTCGCGTTTGCCTTGCAGGCGCAGATCCGGCAGACCGCTGGCTTCCAGCACATAGGTGTGGTCGCGCTGATCCTTGTTCATGATCTTCAGGCTGTAGACGTTTTCGATCCGGCCTTCAGCGTTTTCGCGGTACAGCACGCGATCCTTGCTGACGTCGAAACCGACCAGCGAGCGCATGAAGAACGCGGTCACCAACAGGCTGATCATCGCCAGCAACACCACGGCATAGCCGATCAGGCGCGGTCGCAGTTTATGGGTTTTCTGCCCGGACAGGTTGTGCTCGGTGGTGTAACTGATGAGGCCGCGCGGATAATTCATCTTGTCCATGATGCTGTCGCAGGCGTCGATGCACGCGGCGCAACCGATGCACTCGATCTGCAGACCGTCGCGAATGTCGATGCCGGTCGGGCAGACCTGAACGCACATGGTGCAGTCGATGCAATCACCGAGGCCCTGCGCCTTGTAGTCGATGCCTTTTTTGCGCGGGCCACGGCTTTCACCCCGGCGCGGATCGTAGGAAACAATCAGCGTGTCTTTATCGAACATCACGCTCTGGAAGCGCGCATACGGACACATGTAGATGCACACTTGCTCGCGCAACCAACCGGCGTTGCCGTAGGTGGCGAGGGTGAAGAAACCGACCCAGAAGTACGACCAGCCATCGGCCTGGCCGGTGAAGAATTCAAAAACCAGTTCGCGGATTGGCGAGAAGTAACCGACAAAGGTCATGCCAGTGACAAAACCGATCAACAACCACATCGCGTGTTTCGCGGCTTTTCGCAGCAGTTTGTTGGCGCTCATCGGCGCCTTGTCGAGTTTGATGCGCTGGTTGCGGTCGCCTTCGGTGACCTTCTCGCACCACATGAAAATCCACGTCCACACGCTTTGCGGACAGGTATAACCGCACCAGACGCGACCGGCGTACACAGTGATAAAGAACAGGCCGAACGCGGCAATGATCAACAGGCCGGACAGCAGAATGAAATCCTGGGGCCAGAAGGTAGCGCCGAAGATGAAGAATTTGCGCTCGGGCAGGTTCCACCACACCGCCTGATGGCCGCCCCAATTCAGCCAGACCGTACCGAAATACAGCAGAAACAGTGCGGCGCCGCCCATCATCCGCAGGTTGCGAAACAGGCCAGTGAAAGCGCGGGTGTAGATTTTTTCTCGTGAGGCGTAAAGGTCAACGCTGTTGCTCGCGTTTTTGCTCGGTGGTGTGACGTCGTGTACCGGAATCTGGTTGCTCATCATTGCATCCCACGGCAGTGGAAAAATGCCTCGGTCGATACGTGCCAACCGCGGTCAAAAGGGGGTATTGCAGTGGCGCAATGATACGCCTGTCGCTCTAGCTCAAGGGTGCGACCTTTGGTCGCGTTGGGGGAAGAGCGTGAATGGTGTAGCGATTGCAGCAAAGCATGATGCAGGTCAATTGACTATAGACGATGGCTGTTGCCGGTATCGTGACAGCTGAGGAGGGCAGTGCAGGCACTGCCCTGTTTTCACTCACCGATCAAGGCAGTCGGCCACCGCCGAGGCTGTCGAGGCCACCACTGCCGCTTTTTCTGTCAGCAGCGTCGTCGTCGACGACTGAGAGGCTGCTCACGCTATCTGTTTCATCCGCCACTACGCTTGGGGGTGCGACGGGGCAGTCCGGGGCGGTCGGTTCGATGGTCAGGGGGGCGTCTTGTTGGGTCATTACTCAGCATCCTTGTCTGATAATTTTTGCGGTATTCAACTGCGTCGCTGCAGTCGAACTCAGACGTTATCGCTTGTCTTCAGATGTGCCCAGCGAATTTCAATTGCCAAATATGAGCGGGCGACGTCACTCCCATGGATTGATCAACGCCACACCGCAGGAAGCAAAATCAGCCACATTGCGCGTCACCACCGTCAGCCCGTGCACCAACGCCGTGGCGGCAATCAGTGCATCGCTTTCATTGGCGTTGTCCGGCACATGCAGGCTGGCGCAGCGCAAGGCAACGGCGGCATCCACCGGCAGGATCCGCGCATCGAACGCCGGCATGACGTGACGCTTGAGCCAGTTGCGCAAAACCTTGCCCTGCACCGGGTCGCGGCGCTCCATGCGCAGGACGCCGGTTTCCAGCTCCTTCAAAGTAATCGCCGAGATAAACAGGCGAGGGGCAATCACGGTATTGGCCCAGGCCACCACGTTTTTATCGGCCTTGGGTTTGCGCAGTTCGGAAATCACATTGGTATCGAGTAAATACATTCAGGACAGATCCACAGGGCGGTGAGTGATCACGGCACGCTCGGCTTCGAACTCGATATCGGCCGCTTCGGGCATGACCAGGAGATCGACAATGCTTGCGTTAGTGCCGGTCAGTTTTTCGTACTCCTCAATGCTTAGCAGCACGTGGGCAGGCTTGCCACGGTCAGTGATGATTACCGGCCCCTGAAGCGCGGCTTTTTTGGCACCGCTTGTGTCCTGATTGAACTCACGGCTGGAAATGGTGGTGATGGCCATCATGAGGACCTCTCCCGAAAGATTTTGTAGAAACGTTACTACCGACTTGGAGAGCCGACAACCTTCAATTGCAGCAGAGCGTCACCATTGGTCGAACACCGAAAGGACAAAACAAAACGGCCCCGCCAATGTGAGTTGGCGGGGCCGTTTTTTGTTTCAAGCGTTGGCCTTACTCGGCGTTCGCTTCCGGGGCTTTTTCACCGTGGGACAAGCTGTAAACGTACGCGGCCAGCAAGTGAACCTTGTCGTTCCCTTGCAGTTGTTCCTGCGCAGGCATCTGGCCCTGACGGCCGTAACGGATGGTCTGCTGCAATTGCGCGAAGCTCGAACCGTAGATGAACGCGGCCGGGTGAGTCAGGTTAGGTGCGCCCATCGCTGGCGTACCTTTGCCTTCCGGGCCGTGGCACGCCACGCAGTTGCCGGCGAACAGTTTCTGGCCGTTGGCGACATCCGCTTTGGTGCCTTCCGGCAGCTTGCGACCATCGAGGTTGCTCACCACGAACGCGGCAACGTCAGCAACGCCTTGCTCGCCGATCACTTCAGCCCAGGCCGGCATCACTGCGTGACGACCGCCCATGATGGTGGTCTTGATGGTTTCCGGCTCGCCGCCCCAGCGCCAGTCGGCGTCGGTCAGGTTCGGGAAACCGTAAGCGCCCTTGGCGTCGGAACCGTGGCACACCGAGCAGTTGGAGGCGAATAAACGGCCCCCCATTTTCAGTGCTTGCGGATCCTTGGCGACTTCTTCGATCGGCATGGCGGCGAACTTGGCGAAGATCGGACCGAACTTGGCGTCCGAACGGGCCATTTCCTTTTCCCATTCGTGCACGCCGGTCCAGCCGGTCTGGCCGTTGGCGAACGCGGTCTGCTTGTCGTTATCGAGGTAGTTGTACCCCGGCAGCAGGCCTTTCCAGTTGCCCAGACCCGGATACAGCACCAGGTAACCCAAGGCAAAAATGATGGTGCCGACGAACAGCATGAACCACCATTTTGGCAGCGGGTTGTCGTACTCCTCGATCCCGTCGAAGGAGTGCCCGACCGTCTCTTCCGTCTGTTCACTGCGCTGGCCCTTGCGGGTCGACAGCAGCAGCCAGGTCAGGGAAAAGATCGTACCGAGACTGAGGACTGTGACGTACAGACTCCAGAATGTTGTCATTCTTTGTTACTCCTAGAAGCTTGCTCGACGTG
>NZ_JBIVJB010000079.1:0-22855 GCF_044750025.1 Pseudomonas sp. NPDC088885
AGGCCAAGACCGAAGATCCGGGTGCGCTGCTGCATGTGTTTAGGCATGCGGCTGACCAGGATCGAAATCATGATGATGTTATCGATGCCGAGGACGATTTCCAGGGCGGTCAGGGTGAAGAAGGCAACCCAGATTTCGGGGTTGGTCAGCCATTCCATGTGTATTCCTTTGAGCGTGTGTTAAACCAAGACGCCAGCAAGCAGCTGGCGTGTTGGTGAGTTGATGCCGTTACAAAGTGCTGAACAGCGGGAAAGTCCCCAACAGCAATGCCGCCACAAGTATGCACATGCAGACCAGCACTGCCCACTTCAGGGTGAAACGTTGATGGTCACCGAACTCGATACCGGCCAAAGCCACCAGCAGGTAAGTCGACGGCACCAGCGGACTGAGCAAGTGGACGGGCTGACCGACGATCGAGGCACGTGCCATTTCCACCGCGGTGATGCCGTAATGGCTGGCCGCTTCGGACAACACCGGCAACACACCGTAGTAGAACGCGTCGTTCGACATGAAGAACGTGAACGGCATGCTCACCAGCGCCGTGATCACCGCCAGGTACGGGCCGAGGAAATCCGGAATCACTGCCAACAGGCTTTTCGACATGGCGTCGACCATGCCGGTTCCGGAGAGGATACCGGTGAAGATACCCGCAGCGAAAATCAGACTGACCACCGACAGCACACTACCGGCGTGGGCTGCGACACGATCCTTCTGCATTTGCAGGCACGGGTAGTTGACGATCATCGCGATACTGAACGCCACCATGAACAGCACCGGCAGCGGCAACAGGCCGGCGATCAGCGTGCACATCAGCACCAGAGTCAGCAGGCCGTTGAACCAGATCAGCTTCGGACGGCGGGCATCCGGGAATTGCGAGACGCTGATTTCGCTGTGATCCATTTCATCGCCGATCAGGTGCAACTCACCGAGGCGCGCACGCTCACGTTTACCGTAAAAGTAGGCAATGATCAGGATGGCCACCACACCGGCGGCCATGGCCGGGATCATCGGCACGAAAATGTCCGACGGATCGACATGCAGCGCACTCGCCGCACGGGCGGTCGGGCCGCCCCACGGGGTCATGTTCATCACGCCACCGGCAAGAATGATCAGACCAGCCATGATCCGCGGGCTCATGCCGATGCGGCTGTACAGCGGCAGCATGGCGGCCACGCAGATCATGTAAGTGGTCGCGCCGTCACCATCGAGGGAAACCACGAGCGCCAGCACGGCGGTGCCGACCGACACTTTCAGCGGGTCGCCCTTGACCAGTTTGAGGATCTTGCGCACGGCCGGGTCGAACAGGCCGGAGTCGATCATCAAGGCGAAATACAGAATGGCGAACATCAGCATCACGCCAGTCGGCGCCAGCTTGGTGATGCCTTCGAGCATCATCGGGCCGATCTTCGGTGCAAAACCACCGAACAGAGCGAACAGAATCGGGATCACGATCAGAGCGATCAGCGCGGACAGGCGCTTGGTCATGATCAGGAACATGAACGTGATGACCATGGCGAAGCCAAGGAAAGTCAGCATGGGAATACTCCAGGCGTAGCGCGGCTAGTGAGGTGAGCGGATCGGCGAGGGATCAGCGCAGAACGGCAAGCACGAGGCGTACGGGCGGAGTTACAGCGAGGAGGCGGGCTACAGAGGACATCAGAATCACCATTGTTGTTGTTAATTGGGCCGCGCGAGCGAGACATCACACGCATTGGCCAACCGGTCTGTTGCCGGAAGTGGAGGCGATCCTAATCGCGGAAGCTTTCAGCTACCTTTCGCTGGTGAAAGCTATGAATGAATGGTCAACCGGTCGTCGGATGCGAACTTGAGTCAATAAACCCGGGAGGAGGGCGTTCAACATGAGCCAATTGCACAGCGGCGGCTGCCATTGCGGAAACATTCGTTATCAGTTCAGCGGGCCTTTGCACGACATCGCTCACTGCCATTGTTCGATCTGCCGCAAGGTCAGCGGCGGGATTGTCACGACGTGGATCAGCGTGCCGGCGGCGAATTTCCAATGGCTGGCCGGGACGCCGTCGCGGTATGACTCATCGCCAAGTTGCGCGCGGTACTTCTGCCCGACCTGTGGCGCGCAACTGGCGTTGGTCACGCTGCTCAGCCCTGAGGTCATCGACGTGACCATCGCCACGCTGGATCAGCCGGAGCTGGCCCCGGCCGAGCGGCATATCTGGACGGACAGCCAATTGCCGTGGCTGCATCTGGACGAACATCTACCGGGTGAAGCCGAAGAAACGCTTTGACTAGAAAATAGACAGATCCAGCGGGCGAATCGCGCCCATCCAGATCGCGTGTTCCGTGTGGTCGAGCAAGTCATTCCCCGTGTCCGGGTGCAGAAACACCACCAGGCCTTTGCGATTCAGCGCCAGCCACGGCAGCACATCGGCAATCAGCTCGGGGCCGAAGGCCAGTTGGCAGCTCCAGTCCGGGTGCGGGCCGACCGGGCGTTCGTGGACGCGGCCCATTTTCAACGCAAACAACTGCGCGGCCTGCTCGCACAATGTCCGCGCTTGCTCAATGGTGCTGGCGTCGAAATAGACGTGGGCGTGATAACCCTTGATCGCTTGCATCTGAAAGCCTCTGAATCGATTCGAACCCTCGGCGTTACCCGTATGTCACACGCCATACAAGGGATAACAAAAGGGATCAGCCATGAAAAATGCCGAAACCCCGGCGGTAAAAGTGGTGCTCTATGGTGCCATGAGTAGCCTGGGCGGTGCGTTGATGGCTGAGTTGCTGCGTCGCCAGCACGAAGTCATCGCCATCCTCGACGACCTCACCGCGCTCGCGCCGCGTCCGGGTCTACGTACGAAAAGCGGTGATCTGTTCGATTCCGAGCGGGTTAATCAAAGTGTGGCAGGCAGTTCGGCGGTCATCTGTTTATTGGATGCGCCGGGGTTGCCGTTCAGTAGCGACCACGTTGAACGCTCAGTGGTGCTCGGGCCAGTGGAGCAGGTACTAGCCGTAGATGCTTTGGTCGATGGCCTGCAAGCGGCGAATGTTTCGCGACTGTTTTTGGTAGGAGAGTTCTCGGTGCTCGACGAACCGGAACTGGACGATCGCCTGCAACGCCACGCCGCCGAGGAAATCCGTGAAGCGCTGCAAAGCAGCCCGCTGCAGTGGACGCTGGTCAATGCGCCGCATGGCGTGGCCGGGCTGACGATTGAGCATTTCAGTCAGGTTGGCGGCAATCTGGAACCGGGATTGGCGGAGCCCCTGGAAAGACTGAATCGCGTAGCGGTGGGGATTGCTGATGAGCTGCGGCTGAATTTGCATGTGGGTCAGCATGTGAACTTTGTCGCCGCCGATGGCACACCGGATCAATAGCCAGGATCGCGTTAAAGTTCGCAGTTCTTCATTGGGACGATCGATCGCTCTGCAGTCGGCGTTCCCGTCGGACTTGCCCATAACTTCGGAACCGTCGAGTAGTGCAGCATAACCATCAAGCCTCCCACAGCCGCGCAGATCCACCATAAAACAAAACCGCCATAAGCGCCGTATAACCATGTTCCCAAGCCAGGGCCATACAACGAATGCCCAAGCCAGGCGGCGCTGAATATGCCCAGATACTTTCCTCTTTGGCGCCCGTGCGAGCGGTTCATGACCGATAGTGTCCAGACGGGTATCAGCAATAACTCGGCAGCGGTGAGAATCAGCATCGTCAACACAGCCAAGATGATATGGCTGCCCATGTTCAAAACAAGAAATGCTCCACTGAGTAGCAGACCTCCAAGACGCGAGGCGATAACCACGCCATGGCGTTCGATCATTCGACTCACGGGTAACTGCAACACTACTACGAGCAAAGCGTTCATTGAAAACAGGTACGCGATCCAATGTGCACCAGCATCGGTGTGTTCACTGATAAAAATCCCGAAAGTGCCGTACATCTGATCGAAGATGCCCAACGCCAACAACTGTCCAAGTATGAAGACAAGAAAAAAACCGTCTCGCCAAGGGGAGCTTCCTCCGTCCGAGGCATTGTCGTTGTCCATCGTCTGTAAACTCGCCGACCGCCATAATTCAGCCGAGTGTCTAAGGGCGAAACCGAGCAAGAAAAAGCTGCCGAACAGGTTCAGCAACCCCTGAAGAAAAAACACGTATTCGTAGCCAAAACCGACCAGCACCCCCGCCATAATACCGGCGAGCGCTACGCCCATATTGAATACAACTCGATGCAGTCCCTGCACACGCACTTGTAGCGCTTGCGGGCTGCCCTCCATTACAAGACGCAAATTGGCTGGCCGAAATGCACCGTCAAAGATGCCCACGAGAGGAACCACGACAAGTAACAGTCCGAAGGGTGGCATCAACGCCAGAGAGGCCGCGAATACGCCACTCAACATAAGCGAAAAACCCGTAGCCCATTGCGAATTCAGGCGCTCCGAAAGAACCCCTCCAACGTAGGCGCCAACAATGCATCCACCGCCATAGGCCGCCATAAGCCAGGCGATGGTAGAGAACGAATACCCGTAAACCTCAAGGAAGTACAACGGCAAAAACAGTTTGACGATACCGCCGGCACTATTGAGCAAAGTCGCTAGCAGCTGAAGTTGTACTACTCGAGGGAGGGTTCGGATCATTGGATTTGCCGTTATTAAGACAGCGAGTTGTTTAGAGTGCCTTCATGGCGATGTATCGATAAACGTACTTTTGTTGCTTTATCCAATGATTCGGCCACTACTATTGCTGAGTATCCGTCACAATGGGCAAAAACCATCACATACAAACAACACGTTTACAAATAATAGTATCCGTCACCGATGAAGATCAGAGCACTCTGTAGTCCTTCTCCCTTCGCTACGACCTTCAACGATAGATGTGATTTTTTATTGATTGAACAAACGACTTATCCCACTCGCTAAAGAAGAAGGTTCATGTTCAATGAAATCACTAGACCGCAATAGACGGTAGAGATAACCCGCTTAGCGATTCGGCGCTACTCGCCTGCTCCTCCATCAACCAATCGACAAACTGTTGAATCAACACCCCACGCCGTTTTCGCTGCGGCAACACCACGTAATACCCCAACCGCGACAGCGTCGTTTCAGCAATTGGCCGACACAACAAACCCTGACTCAGCAAGTTATCCACAAGGTGCCGCCAGCCAATCGCCACGCCTTGCCCGCCGATCGCCGCTTGAATCAACAGCGTGTAATTGTCGAAACGCAACTGCCCCGGCGCCGGCGGCGTGCTGATGCCTAACTCGCGAAACAGTCCGCTCCAGTCAAACCAGTTGCTGCTGTTTTCGCCACGCAGGTGCAGCAGCGGCAACTCAAGCAACGCCTGAGCGGGCAAGGGCAGGGCGCGTTCCTTGAGCAATTGCGGGCTGCACACCGGGAATACTTCTTCACTGAACAACCAATGGCTCTCGCCCTGCTTGAAGCGCCCGTCGCCAAACAGGATCGCCACGTCGATGTCGGTGCGCAGCATGTTGTGGTTGCGTTCGCTGGTGACCAGGCTGACGTCGACGTGGGGATTGGCCTCATGGAAGCGGTGCAGACGCGGCATCAGCCAGTACGCGGCGAAGGCGAAATCGGTGGCGACCTGCAGCACCTCATGTTGCTGCTGTGCGCTGATCGCGCTCAACCCGGCGTCGATATTCTGCAAACCCAGGCTAACTTGCTCGAAAAGGATTGCACCGACTTCGGTTAACTCGATGCCTCGGTAGATGCGATCAAACAGCCGCGTGCCGAGCTGTTCCTCCAGCCGTTTGATCTGCTGGCTGATTGCCGGTTGCGTGGTGCCCAGTTCGACCGCTGCTGCAGTAAAACTGCGATGACGAGCGGCGGCTTCGAAGGCGCGTAGCAGGTCGAGCGACAGATCGCCCAAGGCTTCATACATAAGCTGTGCTTATCCTAGTCATTGCCCGGCGCGGGCTTTACCCGACAGAGCATGGACTCCATGCTCGATCGCAGCAATGTCGCATAAATATTCACTATGGAATGCCGCGATCACATGAAGCGCAAGAATATTCTTTTCATCATGGCCGATCAGATGGCCGCGCCAATGTTGCCGTTCTACGGCCCGTCGCCAATCAAACTGCCGAATCTTTCCCGCCTCGCCGCACAAGGCGTGGTATTCGATGCCGCGTACTGCAACAGCCCGTTGTGCGCGCCGTCGCGTTTCACTTTGGTCAGCGGCCAGTTGCCGAGCAAGATCGGCGCCTACGACAACGCTGCCGATTTCCCTGCTGATGTGCCGACTTACGCCCACTACTTGCGCCGTCTCGGCTACCGCACGGCGCTGTCGGGCAAGATGCATTTCTGCGGCCCGGATCAGTTGCACGGCTATGAAGAGCGCCTGACCAGCGACATTTATCCGGCCGATTACGGTTGGTCAGTGAACTGGGATGAGCCGGACGTGCGGCCGACCTGGTATCACAACATGTCCTCGGTGTTGCAGGCCGGGCCGTGCGTGCGCACCAACCAACTCGACTTCGATGAAGAGGTGGTGTTCAAAGCGCAGCAGTACCTGTTCGATCACATCCGCGAAGATGGTGATCAGCCGTTTTGCCTGACGGTATCGATGACTCACCCACACGATCCGTACACGATTCCCAAGGCTTTCTGGGATTTGTACGACGATGCCGATATCCCTTTGCCTACAACCCCGGATCAATACGAACTCGATCCGCACTCGCAGCGCCTGCTCAAGGTTTATGACCTGTGGGATAAACCGCTGCCTGTGGATAAGATTCGCGATGCGCGTCGGGCGTATTTCGGGGCGTGCAGTTATATCGACGCCAACGTCGGCAAACTTCTGCTAACCCTCGAGGAAACCGGGCTGATCGATGACACCATCATTGTGTTCTCCGGTGACCACGGCGACATGCTCGGCGAGAAAGGCCTCTGGTACAAAATGCACTGGTATGAAATGGCCGCCCGCGTGCCGCTGTTGATCAGTGCGCCGGGCCAATTTGGTGCCGGTCGGGTCAGCGAGGCTGTGTCTACCGCTGACCTGTTGCCGACCTTTGTGGAACTGGCCGGCGGCACCCTGGAGCCGGGCTTGCCACTGGATGGCCGCTCGCTGGTCTCGCATCTGCAAGGGCAGGGCGGCCACGACGAAGTGTTCGGCGAATACATGGCCGAAGGTACTGTCAGCCCGTTGATGATGATCCGTCGCGGCGCCTACAAATTTATCTACAGTGAAAGCGACCCTTGCCTACTCTTCGACGTAAGCAACGACCCGCGCGAACTGGAAGAACTCAGTCAGTCGCCGCAACATCGCCGACTGTTCGACGATTTTCTCGCCGAAGCGCGGGCCAAATGGGACATTCCGGCGATTCACCAAGAGGTGCTCGCCAGCCAGCGCCGCCGCCGTTTTGTCGCCAACGCACTAACGATCGGCAAGCTGAAGAGCTGGGACCACCAGCCGCTGGTTGACGCCAGTCAGCAGTACATGCGCAACCACATCGACCTCGATGATCTGGAACGCAAAGCACGTTATCCACAACCCTGCCAAAACCAATAATGTTAAGGGGAAGTCCATGCGTAAGTTATCCACAGTAGTGACGGTTGGCCTGCTCGCACTGAGCAGCGCCTCGGCGTTCGCCGAGCAGAGTTGCGACACGGTGAAAATGGCCGACCCGGGCTGGAGCGACATTGCCGCGACCAACGCGATCACCGGGTTTCTGCTGGACGGCATGGGCTACAAGGCCAAGGTCGACACCCTCGCGGTGCCGATCACCTTTGGCGGTTTGAAGGATGGCCAGGTGGATGTCTTCCTCGGTAATTGGATGCCGGCGCAGCAGGGCTTCTACGACAAGTTCGTCGCTACCGGCGATGTCACGCAACTGGCGAAAAACCTCGACGGCACCGAATTCACCCTCGCCGTGCCGGACTACGTGTGGGACGCGGGTGTGCATAACTTTGCCGACCTGAATAAGTATGCCGACAAGTTTGATCGCAAGATTTACGGCATCGGCTCGGGTGCGCCGGCGAACATCTCGTTGCAGGAAATCATCAAGAAGAACGACTTCGACCTGGGCCAGTGGAAGCTGATCGAGTCCAGCGAACAGGCGATGTTGGCCGAAGTGTCGCGGGCGGTGAAGAAACAGAAATTCGTCACTTTCCTCGGCTGGACGCCGCACCCGATGAACGTGCAGTTGAAAATGCATTACCTGAAGGGTGGCGAGAAATACTTCGGAGACACTGGCAGCGTGTTTACATTGACGCGTAAGGGTTATGCCGAGGCATGTCCGAATGTGGGTAAATTGCTGACCAATCTGTCGTTCACGCAGGAGATGGAGAACAGCATCATGGCTGAGGTGGTGAACAAGAAGGTCACTAATGCCGCGGCGGCGAAGGCGTGGATCAAGGCGAATCCGGCGGTGTTGGACAAGTGGCTGGACGGGGTGAAGACGGTAGACGGGAAGGATGCGTTGGCGGCAGTAAAAGCGAAGCTTTGATTTAGCGCGCACCGATCGTTCCCACGCTCCGCGTGGGAATGCCTCAACGGACGCTCCGCGTTCGGCTTGGAATGGGACGCGGAGCGTCCCGGGCTGCATTCCCACGCAGAGCGTGGGAACGATCAGCATAACGGGCTGATACCCTAGCTAAAAATTTCAACCGCGAGGATCCATGGCCTTCCCCAGCCGCCACTCACTCTTTCCCTTCCTCACCTGGCTCCCGAGGCAATCCCGCGCCAGCGTAGGACGGGATCTGATCGTCGGCCTCAGCGGCGCAATTCTCGCGTTACCCCAGTCGATTGCCTACGCACTGATTGCCGGTCTCCCACCCGAATACGGTCTCTACGCTGCGATCATTCCGGTGTTGATCGCCTGCCTGTGGGGCTCATCGTGGCACCTGATCTGCGGACCGACCGCCGCTATTTCCATCGTGCTCTTCGCCAGCGTCAGCCCTTTGGCCGTGCCGGCGTCGCAGGACTACATCACCCTCATTCTTCTACTGACCTTCCTCGCCGGGATTTTCCAGTGGCTGCTCGGCCTGCTGCGCTTCGGCGCGCTGGTGAATTTCGTCTCGCATTCAGTGGTGCTCGGCTTCACCCTCGGTGCGGCGGTGGTGATCGCCATTGGCCAATTGCCGAACCTGTTGGGGCTGGAGTTACCGGCGAAAGCCACGGCGTTGGCGAGTCTGATGGATCTGCTACAACACCTCAGGGCTGTGGATAAACCTTCGCTGGTGCTCGGCTTGGCCACGGTGGTGGTCGGCATCGTCCTGAAACAACTGCTGCCGCGCTGGCCGACGCTGTTGATCACACTGGTGCTCGCCAGTCTGCTGGTGTGGTTGTGGCCAGCGATGTTCGGCCATGTGCATCTGGTCAGCGCCTTCGTCGGGCGCTTGCCGCCGTTCAGTGCGTTGCCACTGGATCTGGATTTGATCCTGCGCTTGCTGCCCAGCGCTGTGGCGGTGGGTATGCTCGGTTTGGTCACCAGCCTGTCGATTGCCCGCTCGATTTCCGCTCGGTCACAACAGTTGCTCGACGCCAATCAGGAAGTCCGCGCGCAGGGTCTATCGAATATTGTCGGGGCGTTTTTTTCCGGCTCGTTGTCGGCCGGATCGTTTACCCGCTCGGGATTGAGTTATGAGGCGGGCGCCTGTTCGCCACTGGCCGGGGTGTTTTCGGCGATCTGGGTGGCGCTGTTTGCGATTTTCGGTGCGGGGCTGATTTCACACATTCCGATTCCCGCCATGGCCGGCAGCATTCTGTTGATTGCCTGGGGACTGGTCGATCATCGCGGCATCCGCGCATTGCTGCGGGTCAGCCGTGCCGAGTTCGTGGTCATGGCGCTGACCTGCCTCGCGACATTGTTACTGGAATTGCAGACGGCGATTTATGCCGGGGTGCTGGCGTCGCTGTTCTTCTATCTCAAGCGCACCTCGCAGCCGCGCGTGCAGCATTGGCGCGACGGTGAGGATGATGTGCTGCGGGTCGGCGGCTCGATCTTTTTCGGCGCCAGCCATTACCTGCAAGTGCGCTTGCAGCGGATGCACGGCGCGCGGGTGGTGATTGAGGCGCAGCAGATCAACTTCATCGATTATTCGGGGGTGGAGATGCTGCATCAGGAGGCGCGACGCTTGCTCAGCCAGAGTCGCAGTTTGACCTTGCGCCGGGCGCGACCGCAGGTGGTAGAAGAGTTACGCAAGCTGGAAGGGCCGGAGAAATGTCCGATCCGGTTTGAGGATTGATTTCGAGATCAGCACATACCTTGTGGGAGCGAGCCTGCTCGCGAAGACGGAAGCACATCCAACACTAGTGTGTCAGACAGACCGCTTTCGCGAGCAGGCTCGCTCCCACAAGGTTATTTATTGGGCCAACTGGCGGCGCAGTTCGGCGAGAACTGGCGCCGTATCAGGCCGCACACCCCGCCACAAAAAGAACGCCTCGGCGGCCTGCTCGGCCAGCATCCCCAACCCATCCATCGACACCGCCGCGCCATGCTCGCTGGCCCAGCGGCAGAACGCCGTCGGTTCCTTGCCATACATCATGTCGTAGCACAGGGTTTTGCCTGGCTCGATCAGGCTCGGCGCAATCGGCGGTACATCACCGGTCAGGCTCGCCGACGTGGCATTGATGATCACGTCCACCGGCTCACGCAACCAGTCAAAACCACTGGCGGATACCGGCCCGAGGTCGCAGAACAACTCGGCCAGCAACTCAGCCTTGTCCACCGTGCGATTGGCGATGATCACCGAGGCCGGTTTCTCCGCCAGCAACGGTTCGAGCGCGCCACGTACTGCGCCGCCCGCACCGAGCAGCAAAATGCGTTTGCCGGTCAGGCTGAACCCGGCATTCACCGTCAGATCCCGCACCAGCCCGGCGCCGTCGGTGTTGTCGCCGAGCAATGACCCGTCGGCCAGTTTGCTCAGGGTGTTCACCGCGCCAGCACGTTCTGCTCGGGCGGTCAGGCTGTTGGCCAAGCGATAAGCGTCTTCCTTGAACGGCACGGTCACATTGGCGCCGCGACCTTGTTCGAAAAAGGCTTTAGCGCAGCCGGAAAAATCGTCGAGCGGCGCCAGCAGGGTGCTGTAGTCGAGGCTCTGGCCGGTCTGTTCGGCGAACAACTTGTGAATCATCGGCGATTTGCTGTGGCCGATCGGGTTACCGAAAACGACGTAACGATCCATCAGAAATCCTCAGGCTTCGGCCAACCAGTCGCGGTCTTGCAGGAAGTACTCGGTCAGGCGCGCTTCTTCGCTGCCCGGTTCAGCCTTCCAGTCATAGCCCCAGCGCACTTGTGGTGGCAGCGACATCAGAATCGACTCGGTACGTCCGCCCGATTGCAGGCCGAACAACGTGCCACGGTCATAAACCAGGTTGAACTCGACGTAGCGCCCACGGCGGAATTCCTGAAATTCGCGCTGCTGCGCGGTGAACGCAGCGTTTTTGCGGCGCTGCACAATCGGCAGATAAGCATCGATGTAGGCGTCGCCGATGGCGCGCATGAAAGCGAAGCTGGTGTCGAAGTCCCACTCGTTCAAGTCATCGAAGAACAGCCCGCCGATGCCGCGCGGTTCGTGGCGGTGCTTGATGTGGAAGTAGGTGTCGCACCAGGCCTTGTAGCGCGGATAAACGTCGGTGCCGAACGGCGCGCAGGCCTGTTCGGCGACGCGATGCCAGTGGATGCAGTCTTCTTCGTTGCCGTAATACGGAGTCAGGTCGAAGCCGCCACCGAACCACCAGACCGGCTCTTCGCCTTCTTTCTCGGCGATGAAAAATCGCACGTTGGCGTGCGACGTTGGCACATGCGGGTTGTGCGGGTGGATCACCAGCGACACGCCGAGGGCCTCGAAACCGCGACCGGCCAATTCCGGGCGATGAGCGCTGGCGGACGGCGGCAGGCCACTGCCGAAGACGTGGGAGAAGTTGACGCCGCCCTTTTCGATCAGCGTGCCGTTCTCGATCACGCGGGTGCGACCGCCACCGCCGGCAGGCCGGGTCCAGGCGTCTTCGACGAAGCGCGTGCCGCCGTCTTCGCTTTCGAGTGCGGCGCAGATGCGGTCTTGCAGGTCGAGCAGATAGGCCTTTACGGCGTAGGTGCGGGTCGTCATGGCTTCACCTTGAATCGGGCGGCGCCCCGCAGGCGGGCGACGCAAATGGGCGCGTAGCATACCACCGCAGAACAGCGCGCCGCAGTTGACGAAGATCAAGCATGGGAGTTGGATAGGGGGCTCACGAAAGACCCAAGGAGAGCAAGCAGATGGCAAAGCGTATCCAGTTCCGCGCCCACGGCGGCCCCGAAGTGCTCGAATTTGTTGATTACGAACCCGCCGCGCCCGGCCCGAATCAAGTGCGCGTGGCGAACAAGGCGATTGGCCTGAATTTCATCGACACCTATTACCGCAGCGGTCTGTATGCGCCGCCAGCCTTGCCATCCGGCCTCGGCGCCGAAGGTGCAGGCGTGGTTGATGCGGTCGGTAGCGGCGTCACCCGTTTCAAGGTCGGTGATCGCGTGGCCTACGGCAGTGGCCCGCTGGGCGCCTACAGTGAGTTGCACGTTTTGCCTGAAGCCAATCTGGTGAAACTGCCGGATGAAATCAGTTTCGAAACCGCCGCCGGCGTGATGCTCAAGGGCCTCACCGTGCAGTACCTGCTGCGCCAGACCTATGAGCTGAAAGGTGGCGAAACCATTTTGTTCCACGCCGCTGCCGGTGGTGTCGGTTCGCTGGCCTGCCAATGGGCCAAGGCGCTGGGCGTGAAGTTGATCGGCACCGTCAGCTCGAAAGAGAAGGCTGAGCTGGCCAAGGCCAATGGCGCTTGGGCGACCATCGATTACAGCCACGAAAACGTTGCCGAACGCGTGCTGGCGCTGACCGATGGCAATAAAGTCCCGGTGGTTTACGACGGTGTGGGCAAGGACACGTGGCTGACGTCGCTGGACAGCGTTGCACCGCGTGGTTTGCTGGTGAGTTTCGGTAATGCGTCGGGCGCGGTGGACGGCGTGAATCTGGGGATTCTTGCGGCGAAGGGTTCGCTGTACGTGACCCGGCCGACGTTGGCGACTTATGCCAATAACGCGGAGAACTTGCAGCGGATGGCGGATGAGCTGTTTGAGATGATCATCAGCGGCAAAATCAAGGTGGATATCAGCCAGCGTTATTCGTTGGCTGAGGCGGCTAAGGCGCAGACTGAGTTGTCGGCTCGACGGACGACAGGGTCGACAATTCTGTTGCCTTGACCGGCCCCTTCGCGAGCAGGCTCGCTCCCACATTTGCAATGCATTTCAACTGTGGGAGCGAGCCTGCTCGCGAATGAAGCGACGCGGTCTTAAGCCGGGCGCACGATATTGCCCGTGGCCAAATCACGAATCAGGCTCGGGTTCTTGCGGCCACCCAATTCCCCGCCCAACACCAGATCAATCTGCCCACGGAAATACTGTTCAACACGCAACCGCGTGCGCGCTGCCGGGCGCCCTTGCGGGTTGGCCGAGGTCGAAATCAACGGGCCGACCATCGAGCACAGATCACGCACCTGCGGATGATCGCTAACGCGCAGCGCCACCGTGTCGTGCACACCCGTCACCCATTCCGGCAACAAGCCCTGATGCGGCACCAGCCAGGTGTTCGGCCCCGGCCAGGTGCTGGCCATGCGGTCGAGCCACTCTTGCGGGAAGTCTTCGAACAGGAAGTCGAACTGGCGGATGTTGTCGGCGACCAGAATCAGGCCCTTATTGACCGAGCGATTCTTGATCGCCAGCAGCCGATCCACCGCTTCTTCATTCCACGGGTCGCAACCCAGGCCCCAGACGGCTTCGGTTGGATAGGCAATCACCGCCCCGGCGCGAATCTCTCGTGCGGCTTGTTGCACACGCCAACTGTTGACCATGAAAAAACTCTCCACAAACAGGTTTCGCGCAGTTTACCGATCTTCCTTGTAAAACCTAGCTCACCCGCGCAAACCAGCGGCCGTTTTCACTCACCGCGCGGCCATCCATTTCCAGTTCGGTCAGCGCTGCCAGCACTCTCGGTAACGCCCAGCCGCTGCTGTCGGCCAGACCTTCGCTGGTATGCGGCGCGGCGTGCAGCAACATCAGCAGCGGATGATCGACTTTCGGCGTGTCTGTGGACAGCGGCAAACGCTGCCAGCCGCGCAGGGCTTCGAGGATGTGCTCGATGGTTTCCACCAGCACCGCGCCATCGCGAATCAATTGGTGACAACCGCGCGCGCCGGGGTGATGAATCGAGCCGGGAATCGCATAAACCTCGCGCCCCTGTTCCGCTGCCAGCCGCGCCGTGATCAAGGATCCGCTAGCAACGCTGGCCTCGACCACCAGAACGCCAAGGGACAAACCGCTGATGATCCGGTTGCGCCGGGGGAAGTTGCTCGCGGTCGGCCCGGCGTCCAGCGGAAACTCCGAAAGCACCGCGCTGCCGGACGCGATCATCGCGTCGCAGAGGCGTCGATTGCGCTGTGGATAAAAGTTTTCCAGCCCAGTGCCGAGCACCCCGACGGTCAGCCCGCCGACATCCAGCGCGGCTTGATGCGCAGCGGCATCAATGCCCAGCGCCAGACCGCTGGTGATGACAAAACCGGCCCCGGCGAGGCTGCGGGAAAACGCCGCCGCCGTGTCCATTCCCGGACGCGAAGCGCGGCGACTGCCGACCATCGCCAACTGCGGTTTTTCCAGAATCAGTGGATCACCCGCGACAAACAGCAGCGGCGGTGGATCCGGAATCTGTGCCAGCAGTGCCGGGTAATCCGGCTGATCCCACATCAACAAATGATGCTCCGGCCGCTCTAGCCAGCGCATTGCGTGGCTGGCGCCATCGCGCACTTCGGGGCAGCGCCGCGCTTCGGCACTCGCCGCCGGCATTCCCAGCGAACGCCAGGCACTCGCGGGCGCGCTGATGGCTTTTGAGGCCGAGCCAAAGGCTTCGAGCAATTTGCTAAAACGCTTCGGGCCGATTTCCGGCAAGCGGTGCAGGCGCAGGCGCGCTTCCAGTTCTGCCGGGGAAACCGGCGCGGAGGCAGACATCATCATGGATCATCCTTGATCGTTATAAGCTCCGAACCATTCGGAACAAGCTGTGGATAACTCTGTTGGTAACTTGTGAAGCAAGCTTACGGATTTCGCACCTTGTCGAGCACCGCCAGCGAGCGCGATGCGTTAAGGACGAGGCCGTAACTGAGTTTGTCGTAGGTGCGGAACACCATCAGCAACCCGGCGCGTTCGTCGGGAATTTTCAGCGGTTGGCCAGTGATACGGTCGCGCACGGTTTCGCCGGTTTTCATGACCTCCAGCACGTTGCCTTCGACCAATCCGTCGCGTTTGCCCTTGTTCAGGGTGACCACGTCCATCACGCCGATCTGAGTGACGCCGCGTGGCACGTCGATGATCACGCCGTTGATCTGGGTAGCGGGTGCGCTGGGCATGAAGGTCGAGTTGATCGAACGCTCTTCGCCGCTGAACAAGCGGTCGCCGAGGCGCACTTCCTGCGTGGTGCGTTGCAGGGCGAGGGTGGCAACGTCACCTTCGGTCGCGACGATTTCACCGCCGCCGATGTCGTCGGCGTTGATGCCGAGGAACTCCTTGGTCTGCGGATCGGTGTAGACCTTGCCCTGGCGGAAGATGCCGTAGACCGGTTGATTCGGGTCGAAATGGCCGCGCGCGTAGATGCGGTCGCCGGTGCCGCTGAGCACACGCTCGGCATCGCCGGCGACGATGTACGGCGCCTTGTCGAAATCTTCGGCCTTGTCGACGATGCGGTTGCTCAGCAGAAAACTGTTGATCGATTTCAGCGGAATGCTCGGAATCGCCTCGGCCACCGGGCTGGTGCGAATCCGTGGCGAGAGTTTGATGGTGCCGCGCGACTCGCCGCGATTGAGCGTCAGACGCGGCTGGCCATTGACGTAGCTGAGCGTCAGCGTGTCGCCGGGATAGATCAGGTTGGGGTTCTCAATTTGCGGATTGGCCCGCCACAACTGCGGCCATTGCCAGGGCTCGCGCAGGTATTTGCCGGAAATGTCCCAGAGTGTGTCACCCGTAACCACCGTGTATTGCTGTGGAAAACCATCCCTGAGTTGCACTTGCCCTTGCGCTACGCCGGCCGAAGCCAGCAACAGCAGGGCGAGTAGTGTTTTCCTCATGCAGTGAATCCCTTTATCATGTGCGTTCGCGTGAACCGTCAGAGCCCCCGTGGCTCGCTTGAGCAAAATGCACAAGCTACGCTTCACAAACGGTAGCCTGCATCTTCGGACCTGCCAGGCCATCGACCCGACTTTACTCAACACGTGCAGCAATCAAAGCCTATGGCCATTTTAGACATCCTCGAATTTCCGGACCCGCGTCTGCG
Organism: Pseudomonas sp. NPDC088885; assembly: GCF_044750025.1. Lineage (NCBI taxonomy): Bacteria > Pseudomonadati > Pseudomonadota > Gammaproteobacteria > Pseudomonadales > Pseudomonadaceae > Pseudomonas > Pseudomonas sp. NPDC088885. Next base: position 16,275 of record NZ_JBIVJB010000079.1, read on the forward strand.
CACTATCGCCAAACCTGTGGCTGTAGTGGACGACGAAGTGCGTCAGTTGGTCGACGACATGTTTGAAACAATGTATGAAGCGCCGGGCATCGGCCTCGCCGCGACCCAGGTCAACGTGCACAAACGTATCGTCGTGATGGACCTTTCCGAAGACCGTACCGAGCCCCGGGTGTTCATCAACCCCGAGTTCGAATCGCTGACCGAAGAAATGGAGCAATACCAGGAAGGCTGCCTTTCGGTACCGGGTTTCTACGAAAACGTCGACCGCCCGCAGAAGGTCAAGATCAAGGCGCTGGACCGCGACGGCAAGCCCTATGAACTGATCGCCGAAGGCCTGCTCGCGGTGTGCATCCAGCACGAATGCGACCACCTCAACGGCAAATTGTTCGTCGATTACCTGTCCACGCTCAAACGCGACCGGATCAAGAAGAAACTGGAAAAGCTCCACCGCCAGAACGCTTGATGCCCCTCCTTCAAAGGCTTGCTGCGGCAAGCCTTTTTCTTTTCAAGAGACGCCTTCCATGACTGAGCCACTGCGCATCGTTTTTGCCGGTACCCCGGAATTTGCCGCCGAACACCTCAAGGCCCTGCTGAGCAGCCCTTACGAGATCGTTGCGGTCTACACCCAACCGGATCGTCCGGCCGGTCGCGGGCAAAAACTGATGCCGAGTCCGGTCAAACAGCTCGCGCTGGAAAATAATATCCAGGTGTTGCAGCCGCCGACGTTGCGCAATGCTGACGCTCAAGCCGAGCTGGCCGCGCTGAGGCCGGATTTGCTGGTAGTGGTCGCCTACGGCCTGATCCTGCCGCAAGTGGTGCTGGATATTCCGCGCCTGGGTTGCATCAACAGTCACGCCTCGTTGCTGCCACGCTGGCGCGGTGCGGCGCCGATTCAGCGCGCCGTCGAACACGGTGATGCCGAAAGCGGCGTGACCGTGATGCGCATGGAAGCCGGCCTCGACACCGGGCCGATGCTGCTCAAGGTCGTCACGCCGATCACTGGCGAAGACACTGGCGGCTCCTTGCATGATCGCCTCGCCGAGATGGGCCCGCCGGCCGTGGTGCAAGCGATTGCCGGTCTGGCCGCAGGCACGCTGGAAGGCGAAGTGCAGAACGATGAACTCGCCACCTACGCGCACAAATTGAACAAAGACGAAGCACGCATAGACTGGAGCCGTCCGGCGGTTGAACTGGAGCGACTGGTGCGCGCCTTCAATCCATGGCCGATCACCCACAGCACCCTCAACGGTGAAGCGCTGAAAGTGCTGGCGGCGACCATTGCCGACGGCAACGGCGCGCCGGGTGAAATCCTCAGCGCCAGCAAGGACGGCCTGGTCGTCGCGTGCGGCGAACAGGCGCTGTGCCTGACCCGCCTGCAGTTGCCCGGTGGCAAAGCGCTGAACTTCAGCGATCTGTTCAACAGCCGTCGCGAGAAATTCGCTGTCGGCACGGTGCTCGGCGCAGCGGTGGACGCGCAATGAACCCGCGTCTGGCCGCCGCCAAGGCACTCGCCGCCGTGCTCAGCGGCAAAGCTTCGCTGAACAGTTCGCTGCCGACACAACTGGACAAGGTCGAGGATCGCGATCGCGGTTTCACTCAGGATCTGGCGTTCGGCACCGCGCGCTGGCAGCCACGCCTGTCGGCACTGGCGGAAAAACTTCTGCAGAAGCCGTTCAAAACCGCCGACGCCGATGTCGAGGCGTTGCTGCTGGTCGGCCTCTACCAATTGCTCTACACCCGCGTGCCGGCCCACGCCGCCATCGGCGAAACCGTGGGTTGCGCCGACAAGCTGAAAAAGCCTTGGGCCAAAGGCCTGCTCAACGCTGTGTTGCGTAATGCTCAGCGCGAAAGCGAGACGATTTTCGCCGAACTGGAGCGTGATCCGGTAGTGCGCACCGCTCACCCGCGCTGGCTGCAAAAATCCCTCAAAGCGTTTTGGCCGGAGCAGTGGGAAGCCATCTGCGAAGCAAACAATGCGCATCCGCCGATGATCCTGCGCGTTAATCGTCGCCATCACAGCCGCGACGCCTACCTCGGCTTGCTGACTGAGGCCGGAATCGCCGCAACGCCCTGCGTTTACAGCCGCGACGGCATCATTCTCGAAGCCGCCGCCGATGTGCGCAGCCTGCCGGGTTTCGCCGAAGGCTGGATCAGCGTGCAGGACGAAGCGGCGCAACTGGCCGCCGACCTGCTCGACCTGGCGCCAGGCCAACGCGTGCTCGACGCCTGCTGCGCACCGGGTGGCAAGACTTGTCACATCCTCGAAGCCGAACCGGCGCTGGCCGGCGTGGTCGCGGTGGATCTGGAAGCCAAGCGACTGGTGCGCGTGAAGGAAAACCTTGAGCGCCTCGGCCTCAACGCCGAACTGATCGCCGCTGACGGTCGCGACACCGAAAAATGGTGGGACGGCAAACCGTTCCAGCGCATCCTGCTCGACGCGCCGTGCTCGGCCACCGGCGTGATCCGTCGCCATCCGGACATCAAGCTGACTCGTCAGCCGGACGACATCGTCGCCCTCGCGCAACTGCAAGGCGAGCTGCTCGACGCCATGTGGAAAACCCTCGAAGTCGGCGGCATTCTGCTTTATGCCACCTGCTCGACGCTGCCGACCGAGAACACCGAAGTCATCGCCGCGTTTCTTGAGCGCACACCGGGCGCCCGCGAACTGGATCTGGCCACCACGGCCGGGATCAAACAGCCCCATGGTCGCCAATTGCTGGCCCAGCAGGGCGGGCATGACGGGTTCTACTACGCCAAGCTGATCAAGATCGCTGCCGCACGCGGCTAAATGGATTCAATGGAGTGACTGGATGAAAATCATCATCCTCGGGGCAGGGCAGGTCGGCGGTTCGCTGGCTGAGCACCTCGCCAGCGAAGCCAACGACATCACCGTGGTCGACACCGACGGCGAACGCCTGCGCGACCTCGGCGACCGTCTCGACATCCGTACCATTCAGGGCCGAGGCTCGTTGCCGACGGTGCTGCGTCAGGCTGGCGCGGACGACGCCGACATGCTGGTGGCGGTGACCAACAGCGACGAAACCAACATGGTCGCCTGTCAGGTCGCCCACACGTTGTTTCACACGCCGACGAAAATCGCCCGGGTGCGCGAAGCCTCGTACCTGACGCGCGAAGAGCAGTTGTTCCAGAACGAAGCGATTCCGGTCGACGTACTGATCAGCCCCGAGCAAGTGGTGACCAATTACATCAAGCGCCTGATTGAATATCCGGGCGCGTTGCAAGTGATCGACTTCGCCGGAGGTCAGGCGCAACTGGTCGCGGTGCGCGCCTATTACGGCGGGCCGCTGGTCGGTCAGCAACTGCGCCAATTGCGTGAGCACATGCCGAATGTCGAAACCCGCGTCGCAGCGATTTTCCGTCGTGACCGGCCGATCTTGCCGCAGGGCGACACGGTGATCGAGGCCGACGACGAAGTCTTCTTCATCGCCGCCCGTGAGAATATTCGCGCGGTGATGAGCGAAATGCGCCGCCTCGACGAAACCTACAAACGCATCGTCATTGCTGGCGGCGGGCAGATCGGTGAGCGCCTGGCCGAGGCTATCGAAAGCCGCTATCAGGTGAAAATCATCGAGATGAACCCGGCGCGCTGCCGCTACCTCTCCGACACCCTCGACAGCACCGTGGTGCTGCAGGGCAGCGCGTCCGACCGCGACTTGCTGCTGGAAGAGAACATCGCCGACGCCGATATCTTCCTCGCGCTGACCAACGATGACGAAGCCAACATCATGTCGTCGCTACTGGCGAAACGGCTGGGGGCGAAGAAGGTCATGACGATCATCAACAACCCGGCCTACGTCGACCTGATTCAGGGCGGCGACATCGACATCGCCATCAGCCCGCAACTGGCGACCATCGGCACGTTATTGGCGCACGTACGCCGTGGCGATATCGTCAGCGTGCACTCACTGCGTCGCGGCGCGGCGGAAGCGATCGAGGCGATTGCCCACGGTGATGCGAAATCGAGCAAGGTGATCGGCAAACCGATCGAGAAGATCGGCCTGCCGCCGGGCACCACGATTGGCGCGGTGATCCGCAACGAACAAGTGATCATCGCCCACGATGACACGGTGATCGAAGCGGGCGACCATGTGATTCTGTTCCTTGTGGATAAAAAGCATATTCGCGATGTGGAGAAGCTGTTTCATGTGGGGTTGAGCTTCTTCTGAGGTTGATCGTTCCCACGCTCCGCGTGGGAATGCAGCCCGGGACGCTCTGCGTCCCAAGAGCGGACGCAGAGCGTCCATTGAGGCATTCCCACGCAGAGCGTGGGAACGATCAGACTGAAGCGAGGGTGCAAAAAATGCTCGAATCCCTGGAAAAAATGCTCGCCAAGGGTGTGGATAACTCCCTGCTGCGCTTCGGCCTGGGCAAGGGCTATCTGGATCTGGGCGAAAACGCCAAGGCTGCCGAGCATTTCCAGCGCTGCGTCGGCTTCGATCCGAAGTATTCCGCCGCGTGGAAACTGTTGGGCAAGGCGCAACTGGCGCTGGGCGACACTGCCGCCGCGCGGCAGGCATGGGAACAAGGTCTGGAAGCCGCTCGCGCCCATGGCGACAAGCAGGCCGAGAAGGAAATGACGGTGTTTTTGAAGAAACTCGATCGTCAGGCGCAGTGACGTTCTACAAGTAGCGCAAGCCGATGCCTTCGGCGTCGACCGTTACCACTTCCATTCGCACCCGTGGCGCGCCTGTGGGTAAATCCTGAACCTGGCCATAGACGACCGCGCCTTTGGGCAACGACGCCAGGCTCGGATGCTGCACATACACCCCGGTCGGCGATAGGTTGCGGGTTTGCCCGAGGCATTCGCCGAAGCTGTCGTGGGTGATTTTGATGCGGAAGGATTTGCGGTGTTCGGACATCTTGGTGCGCCCTTTTTTTGAACGGTTCTGTGGATAACCTCAAGCAAGATCAAAAGATCGCAGCCTGCGGCAGCTCCTACAAGTTATCCACAGAGTGTGCCAACTTCGTCAGTACCAGCGTTCTTCGCCGGGTGGGCGCTTTTTGAAGCGCTTCATGCTCCACATGTACTGGCTTGGGTACGCAGCGACGTAGCGCTCGACGACTTTGCTCATCGCTGCGCAGGATTCGGCGGTATCGGTGCTGTACATGGCTTCGGGCGCGGCTTCGAGGATTACTTTGTAGCCAGAACCGTCGGGCAGGCGCAGCGCATGCAGGAACACGCCGACCGCTTTACCACCGGCCAACATGTTCGGCACGAATTTGCTGGTCAGCGCTTGTGTGGCGAAGAACGGCACGAAGATCCCGGCGGATTCGGCCGGTTCCGGGTCAGCGGGGATGCCCACTGCACCACCTTTGCGCACTTCCTTGATCACGCTGAGGATGCCTTCCTTGGTGGAGGCGGCGACCTTGTTGCCCAGTTGCACGCGCTGTTTGCGCAGCAATTCGTCCACAGCTTTGAGCTTCGGCGGGCGATAGAAAATGATCGGTTTGCACTGGCTGCAATAGAAGTGGTTGAGCACTTCCCAGTTGCCGAGGTGGCTGGTGATGCCGACCACGCCTTTGCCCGAGGCCAAAGCGTCTTTGAGCACGTCGAGGCCTTCGACTTCGCGCACCAGATCGATCGAACGCTGCGCCGGCCAGATCCACGCGCAGGCGCTTTCGGTCAGCGACTTGCCGATGTCTTTCAGGCTCTGCCCGACCAGACGCTCACGTTCGGCCGGATCCATCTGTGGAAAACATTTGGCGAGGTTGATCCGCACCACGTCGCGGGAGCGGTTGGGGGTTTTCCACATGATCCAGCCGATCGCCGAACCCACGGCCTGCACGGCCCGCCATGGCAGCAGGGCAAACAGCCGCAGAGCGCCTACCAGCAAGGCGCCTTTAAACTTTTCCACAGGTCACTCCTGATCTTGTGCGGTGCGCGAGGCGGCCATTCTAACCGGCGTTGACGAACTGAGCGTAGCGGTCGCAGTCGCGGGTGTGATCCATGACCATGCCCGAGGCCTGCATCAGCGCGTAGCAAATGGTCGGGCCGACGAACGTGAAACCGGCCTTTTTCAGGGCTTTGCTCATCGCCAGTGCTTCGGGGGTGATCGCCGGGACTTCGCTGCGATCGTTGAAATGATTGATGATCGGTTGGTCGTTAACGAACGACCAGAGGAAGGCCACCGGATCCTCCAGCGCCAGCCAGGACTGGGCATTGCGGCGGGCGGCGTTGAGTTTGAGGCGGTTGCGGATGATCCCCGGATCGAGCATCAATTCGTCGATTTCGGCGTCGCTCATCTGCGCCACGCGCTGCACGTCGAAGCCGAACAGCACCTCGCGATAACGCTCGCGTTTGCGCAGCACGGTGATCCACGACAGGCCAGCCTGGAACCCTTCGAGCAAAAGCAACTCGAACAAACCCTGCGCATCGCGTAGCGGCGTGCCCCACTCCTTATCGTGATAAGCCATGTACAGCGGATCTTCGGTACACCAAAAGCAGCGTGGCATAAGGCTCCAGGGGGTGGAGGTGCGACTGAATCGGGTATACTCCCGCTCTTTAAATCGCAGCCCAAGACACAGGTGAATTTCGTGAGCCAGCCTCCGCCAGCCGTGCG
>NZ_JBIVJB010000080.1:0-22589 GCF_044750025.1 Pseudomonas sp. NPDC088885
CGCCTTTTTTTTACCGGGGTATAGCGCAGTCCGGTAGCGCGCCTGCTTTGGGAGCAGGATGTCAGGAGTTCGAATCCCCTTACCCCGACCATATTAAAAATCCTCGTATCGAAAGATACGGGGATTTTTTTTGCCTGCGAAAAACCCGAGAACGCCGCAAAAACAAATGTGGGAGCGGGCTTGCTCGCGAAAGCGGTGTGTCATTCAAAATGATGTCGACTGACACACCGCTTTAGCGAGCAAGCTCGCTCCCACAGTGATTTGTGGTATGTCTGGGGATTTGTGTTCAACGGTGGAACCTGTGGGAGCCAGCCTGCTGGCGATGGCGGTAGCACAGTCGAAATCAATGTCGACTGACACACAGCTTTCGCGAGCAGGCTCACTCCTACAATGTTTTGGGTGTGTCCGGGGATTTGTGTTCGACAGGTGGAACCTGTGGGAGCCAGCCTGCTGGCGATGGCGGTAGCACAGTCGAAATCAATGTCGACTGACACACCGCTTTCGCGAGCAGGCTCACTCCTACAATGATTTGGGTGTGCTCGGGATTTGTGTTCGACGCTGGAACCTGTGGGAGCGGGCTTGCTCGCGAAAGCGATGTATCAGTCGACATAAATGTTGAATGACACGACCTCTTCGCGAGCAAGCCCGCTCCCACAGGGATTGCGTTTGACTGCGGATTTGTGGATAGCGCAAAAAAAGTGGGAGCCAGCCTGCTGGCGATGGCGGTAGCACAGTCGAAATCAATGTCGACTGACACATCGCTTTCGCGAGCAGGCTCGGCTCCTACAATGTTTTGGGTATGTTCGGGGATTTGTGTTCGACGGTGGAACCTGTGTGAGCGAGCTTGCTCGCGAAAGCGATGTATCAGTCGACATAAATGTTGAATGACACGACCTCTTCGCGAGCAAGCCCGCTCCCACAGGGACCGTGGTTGACTGCGGATTTGTGGATGGCGCAAAAAAAAGAGGGAGCTAACCAGCTCCCTCTGTTTTTAGATCATCAATGCAGCTTCAGGCGTGGCTCCGTGCCGCGACCAATCTTGCTGCCGAGCATCAGCATCGCCGTGCGGAACGGCCCGTACAGCGCCATCTGGTGCATGCGGTACAGCGAGACGTAAAACATCCGCGCCAGCCAGCCTTCGAGCATCACGCTGCCTGTCAGGTTACCCATCAAGTTACCCACAGCCGAGAAACGCGACAGCGAGATCAGCGAGCCGTAGTCGGTGTACTTGTACTCCGGCAGGGTTTTGCCTTCGATGCGCAGCTTCAGCGACTTGGCCAGCAACGACGCCTGTTGGTGCGCTGCCTGTGCACGCGGCGGTACGTTGCGATCCGAACCCGGTTGTGGGCAGGCCGCGCAGTCACCGAAGGCGAAGATGTTTTCATCGCGGGTGGTTTGCAGGGTCGGCAGCACTTGCAGTTGATTGATGCGGTTGGTTTCCAGGCCATCGATGTCCTTGAGGAAACCCGGCGCGCGAATCCCGGCGGCCCAGACTTTCAGACTGGCCTTGATCTCGTTGCCGTCGGCAGTGATCAGGCTGTCCGCCGTCACTTCGCTGACCGAGGCGTTGGTCATCACATTGACCCCGAGTTTCTCCAGGGTTTTGTGCACAGGCCCGCTGATGCGATCCGGCAGGGCAGGCAGCACCCGTGGCCCGGCTTCGATCAGGGTGATGTGCATGTTTTCCGGTTTGATCCGATCCAGCCCATATGCCGCCAGTTCATGCGCCGCGTTGTGCAGTTCAGCGGCCAGCTCGACCCCAGTTGCGCCAGCACCCACGATCGCCACGCTGATCTGCTCGACCACATCGGTTTGCCCTGCATGTGCGCGCAGATAGTGGTTAAGCAGTTGCTGGTGGAAACGCTCGGCCTGTTTGCGGGTATCGAGGAACAGGCAGTGCTGCGCCGCGCCCTGAGTGCCGAAATCGTTGGTGGTGCTGCCGACGCTGATCACCAGCGAGTCGTACTGCACTTCTCGCGCCGGCACCAGTTCGACGCCGTTTTCATCGTAGGTGGCGGCCAGCTGGATTTTCTTCTGCGCGCGATCGAGCCCGCTCATGCGACCCAGCTGAAACTCGAAGTGGTTCCATTTGGCCTGGGCAACATAGTTGAGTTCGTCTTCGGAGGAGTTCAGCGATCCGGCGGCCACTTCGTGCAGCAACGGCTTCCAGATGTGCGTCAGGTTGGCGTCGACCAGCATCACGCTGGCGGTGCCGCGTTTGCCCAGAGTCTTACCCAGACGGGTAGCCAACTCCAGACCGCCGGCGCCGCCGCCGACAATAACAATACGATGGGACATAGGGATAACTCGCAAGGTTTTTAAAGGAAATCGGTGCGGTTACCCAAGCGAGCGCCAGGCTGCTCATAGCGTCAGGTAACTGATAAATCGGCTCAACAGGCCCAGACCAATGGTCACTGCCAGCACAAGCACGAGGAGCATCCACGGCCGGAAAGGCCGGCGCTCGACTCGGTGTTGGGACAGTTGCAGGTACTCTTCGACATGTTTCTGGTCTTCGGGGTTCAGGCGGCTGGTCATAAATGCCTCGTCAGGTAGACGTTGCTGAATGGGCAGAAGCTACAGCGGTTTTTATCCGGGGTTGAACGCAGCATAGCCGCTGTCCGGAACCGGCTCGACAGACACGCCATCATCGAGGCGAATGATCCCGCTTTGTAACACCCGCGCGGTAATTCCGCCATGCCCGCGCACCGCTTGAAAGGTGCCGGGGCCGAGGTTGTTTTGCAGGCGTGCGCAGGGCTGACACCAACCGGTGGTTTCGAAGATGGCCTGACCGATGCGAAAGCGCCGACCTTTCAGACTAAACAAATTGATACCGCTGATAACGAGATTGCGCCGCAAATCTTCAGGCTTGACCGGTTGATCGTCGGGGCGGCCCATCAATGCATTGATCACCGCCAGATGCTCCCACTGAATCAGCGTCACCTGCCGCGCATTGCGTACACCGGGGCGCGCATGATCGCCGGTCAGCCCGGCCTCAAGTCGTGCCTCGACGGCATCCAGCTCAATCATCGGCCCACGAGACTCCGGACGCACACCGATCCAGCGCACACGTCCGGTTTGCGGCACATCGGCGATCAACTGCTGAAGCGGCGTCACAGGCTGATCCCCACATCAAAAACGATGCTGCGGCCAAGGTTATTGCGCAGAAAATCCGGCGCATCCGGATGGGCGAACAATACGCGGGCGAAGGTCGGGCCGACCAGCGACAGCGAGCGCCAGCCCTGACGCAGATACTCGGTGGGCGGCGGGAAGTGGCTGTTCAAATCCAACACTTCGCGCTTGAGGCTGGCGAAGGCGATGATGTCCAGCTCACCCAGATCCATGCCGCGTTCTTTGTAGTTGTGGGCTTTTTTACGCAAAGTCGGCGCCAGTCGCATAAGGAATTCATTGGCCGGAATCCGTTTGGGCTTGGCTTCACGGCGCACCAGTTGGCTGAGCGAAAAAGCGCTGCGCCGACGCTGCAGTTCGTCGCGCCATTCATCGTTGAGGCGACGGCCTTCATCAAGGACGAAGAACACTTCGAAATTGGCATCACGAAACAATACGTCCGGCGGCTCACCGGCCGGGGCGAACTCGTCGGCGCGATAGGGGATATTCAAGCCTTGCAGCAGGCGCTGGCAGACCCAACGCTCACGCTCCCATTTGCGGGCATTGGACAGGAACGCGTTGGCTTGCTCGGCCGCGATGGTCAGCAGGCGTAAATAATCTGAGTCATCCATAGGCCCAAGCTTAGCGTTCAAATGCGACAAGCAGAAAGCTTTGCTTGCACCGCCCGTTCACCTCGCCCTTGTAGGAGCTGCCGAAGGCTGCGATCTTTTGACTGTAAAAAGAACAAGATCAAAAGATCGCAGCCTGCGGCAGGTCCTACGGGGGGATGTGCGCAGAAAGGTGAGGGAGTCATGATTGGAGCTGAACTGCTGTCGACGGCAAGCCTGACGCTCGGCTGGCTGATTTACCTGCCGGTGCTGCTCTGGGCGATCGTGCGTGCGCCGTGGGTCGAGTTGTTCAGTGACAGCCGCCGTCAGCATTTGCTGTTCGGCACGGTGTTCGCGTTATTTCTGTTGTGGCTGGTGCGCAGGGATTTCGACACCGGCGTGTCGTATCACTTTATCGGCATGACCGCAGTGACCTTGCTGCTGGACTGGCCGCTGGCGATTGTCGGCGGGCTGGTGGCGCAGATCGGTCTGGTGTTGCTCGGGCGTCAGGATCTCGCGGCGATGGGGGTCAACGGCTCGCTGTTTATTCTGCTGCCGGTGCTGATCACCGAGTGCGTGGCAATACTCGTCGAGCGCGCGCAACCGCGTAATCCTTTCGTGTATATCTTCTGTTCGGGGTTTTTGGCTGCCGCGCTGTCGGCGTTGGTTTGCCTGCTGCTGAGTCTGACGCTGCTGTGGTACGACGGCATCTTCGCCATGCCGGAATGGCTGGAAGATTTCATCGGTTACCTGTGGCTGATCATTTTTCCCGAGGCGTTTATCAACGGCATGGTCATCAGCGCGCTGGTGGTCTTCAGCCCGGAATGGCTGGAGACCTTCAACCGCACGCGCTACCTTTCGGCGCCGTGGAAGGACGACGATCCCAAGCGTTGATCCACATCAAACTGACCACCCACACAAAATCTCATGCTCGCGCAAATCCCAACAGGAGCGGCGGTATGAGTGTGTACGAGTGGGCGAGGCAGGAAACCCGGCAGAGCCTGGAAATGGCGCAAGAGGTGGGCTTCGACCCGGGCCTGAGTTTGCGTGCCTTGCTCAGTGCGGTGGTGCAACAGAGCAAGGCTGTGCGCAACGCCGAAGACCTGGCCGACGAGTTGCGTTTTCTCGCGGAAAACCTCGAAGACGATCAGGACTACGGCTTTATGCGGCCCTGAGCGGGATCAGTGACGAGGATCGAAATCGCCGGAAAACAGTTCGTCTTCAGCGTCCGGCGCGACCGGAATCTTGTGTTCTTCCGACGCCCAGGCGCCGAGGTCGATCAGTTTGCAGCGCGCGGAGCAGAACGGACGAAATTCGCTTTCAGGGGTGAATTCGACGGGTGCGCCGCAGGTTGGGCATTCAACGGTAGAAATCTGGCTCATGCTTGGCCTCCGGATAAAGTCAGGTAAAAGTGATGCAGACGCTCGACTTCGCTGTGCAGCCAGGCGAGGTCGCGGTCGTTGACCACCACGTCGTCGGCGCGGCTCACGCGGTCTTCACGGCTCGACTGGGCCTTGAGGATCGCCTGAACCTGCTGTTCGCTGGTCTGGTCACGCTGCAAGGTGCGTTCGATCTGCAGTTGTTGCGGGGCGTCGATCACCAGGATTCGCTGGGTCATCGCGTATTGCCCGGATTCGATCAACAGCGGCGACACTAGAATCGCGTAAGGCGATTTTGCCAGCGCCAGATGATGAGCGATTTCCTCGCCGATCAACGGATGCAGCAAGGCTTCGAGCCAGCGCCGCTGTTCTGGAATCTCGAAGATCAGTTTGCGCAGGGCCGCACGATCCAGCGTGCCGTCCGCTTGTAACACGCCGGGGCCGAAATGCTCGGCAATCTTTGCCAGCGCCGGCCGGCCCGGTTCGACCACCCAGCGCGCGGCGTGATCCGCGTCGACGACATGAATGCCGAGGTCGATAAAGTGCTGGGCAGCGGCACTTTTGCCGCTGCCGATGCCGCCGGTCAGGCCGAGAATCCAGGGTTTTTCCACAGGGGTATTCATTTCAAACCGACAAACTGCCAATAGAAGTCGGTTATTTGACCACCCCAGAGCAAGGCAATCCAGCCGGCAATTGCCAGATAGGGGCCGAAGGGGATCGGCGTCGAGGTTTCCTGCTGGCGCAGGCGCAGCAAAATCACACCGATGATCGCGCCGACCAGCGATGACAACAGAATGGTCAGCGGCAGAATCTGCCAGCCGCCCCACGCGCCGAGCAGCGCCAATAACTTGAAATCACCGTGGCCGATGCCGTCCTTGCCGGTGAGCAATTTGAACAGCCAGAACACCGACCACAGCAGCAGATAACCAGCCACCGCGCCCCACAGCGCGGCGTGCAATGGCACGAACAAGCCGAAACTGTTGACGATCAACCCCAGCCACAACAAGGGCAGCACCAACACATCGGGCAGCAATTGATGCTCGGTGTCGATCAGGCTCATCGCCAACAGACCCCAGGTCAGGAAGATCAGCAGACACGCCTGCCAGCCAAAGCCGAAGTGCCAGGCGATAAATGCCGAGAGCACGCCGCAGGCCAGTTCGGTCAGCGGATAGCGTTTGCTGATCGGCGCTGCACACGCGGAACAGCGGCCGCGCAGCCACAGGTAACTGAGCAGCGGAATATTTTCCCACGCCCGAATTCGATGCGCGCAATGCGGGCATTGCGAGTGCGGCAGCATCAGGTTGTAAGTGGGCAGCGGCGTTTCGCCGGGCAGGCCGAGGACGTCCTGGGCCTGCTGGCGCCAATCGCGTTCAAGCATCTTCGGCAGACGCCAGATCAGCACGTTGAGGAAGCTGCCGACCACCAGCCCGAGCAACAGCGCGGTGATGACAAAGGCCAGCGGATACAGGGCAAAGAGTTCGTCGATGGGCATATCAGATCGCTGAGCCGAGTTGAAAGATCGGCAAGTACATCGCCACCACCAGACCGCCAACAATCACCCCGAGCACCACCATGATGAACGGCTCCATCAGGCTGGTGAGGTTGTCGACCATGTTGTCGACTTCCTCTTCATAGAAACCCGCAACCTTGTCGAGCATCTCGTCGAGCGCACCGGACTCTTCACCAATCGCGGTCATCTGCACGGCCATGTTGGGAAAAATGCCTGTGGTGCGCATTGAGAAATTCAGCTGCATGCCGGTGGAAACATCCTGACGAATACGCAGAATCGCGCGCTTGAACACCACGTTGCCGGCGGCGCCAGCCACCGAGTCCAGCGCTTCAACCAGTGGCACGCCGGCGGCAAATGTTGTCGACAGCGTTCGGGCGAAACGCGCGACGGCGGACTTATACATCATCGTACCCACCAGCGGCAGTTTCAGTAGCCAGGTATCGCGCCGATCACGCAACCCCTGAGATTTTTTCAGCGCATGACGGGTGCCGAAAAACGCCGCGATCAGTAAGCCGAGAATCGCCCACCACCATTGCTGCATGAATTCTGAAAGGCTGATCACCATCAGGGTGAAGGGCGGCAGCTCAGCACCGAAACCGGAGAACACTGACTGAAATTGCGGCACCACTTTCACCAGCAGAATCCCGGTGACCACCGCAGCGACCAGCACCACGGCGGTCGGGTAGGTCATGGCTTTCTTGATCTTGGCTTTGAGCGCTTCGCTTTTTTCCTTATAGGTCGCGACGCGCTCCAGCAACGTGTCGAGCGCACCGGACTGCTCGCCCGCGTCGACCAGGTTGCAATACAACTCGTCGAAATACTGCGGCTTTTTGCGCAGCGCGGCGGCGAAGCTGTTACCGGCAGCAACTTCCTGCTTCACCTCGTCGACCAGTTTGCGCATGGCCGGGTTATCGAAGCCTTCACCAATGATGTCGAACGACTGCAACAGCGGCACGCCTGCCTTCATCATCGTTGCCATTTGCCGGGTGAACAGGGCGATGTCCTGCGCCTTGATGCGTTTGCCCAGACTCAGCCACGACACGGATTTTTTGCGCACCTTGCCCGGGTTGATCCCTTGTTTGCGCAGCTGCGCCTTGACCAGCGCCGGATTCTGCCCGCTCAACTCGCCGGTGACTTTGCTGCCTTTGCGATCCGTGCCTTCCCAGGCATAGATGCTGATTTTCGCTGCCTTGACCGCCATGTTCAGTCCTTGGTGACCCGATTGATTTCTTCAAGGCTGGTGATGCCTTGCATGGCCTTGTGCAGACCCGAGGTGCGCAGGTCATCGAAGCCGTCGCGGCGCATTTGACTATCGATTTCCAGTGAGTTGCCTTCGGCCATGATCAACCGTTGCAGCTCGGGTGTGTTTTTCACCACTTCATAAATCCCCACGCGGCCTTTATACCCGCCGTTGCAATGATCGCAGCCGACCGGCTCGTAGATCGTGAAATGACCGATGCGTTCCTCGGGGAAACCTTCCTTGATCAGGGTTTCACGGGGGATCTCGATGGGTTTCTTGCAGTGGCTGCACAATTTGCGCGCCAAGCGCTGGGCAATGATCAGGCTCACCGACGTGGCGATGTTGAAACCGGGAATGCCCATGTTGTGCAGACGCGTGAGGGTTTCCGCGGCGCTGTTGGTGTGCAGGGTCGAGAGCACCAGGTGACCGGTCTGCGCGGCTTTGATCGCGATCTCGGCGGTCTCCAGATCGCGGATCTCACCGACCATGATCACGTCCGGATCCTGACGCAGAAACGAGCGCAATGCCTGAGCGAAGTCGAGGCCTTGGCGCGGATTGACGTTGACCTGATTGATGCCTTCCATGTTGATCTCCACCGGGTCTTCAGCGGTGGAGATATTGATGTCGACGGTGTTGAGAATATTCAGCCCGGTGTACAGCGACACGGTTTTCCCCGAACCGGTAGGGCCGGTGACCAGAATCATTCCCTGTGGCTGCTTGAGTGCGGCCATGTACAAGTCTTTTTGCGCTGGCTCGTAGCCGAGCGCGTCGATACCGATCTGCGCGCTGGACGGGTCGAGAATCCGGATCACCACTTTTTCGCCCCAAAGGGTCGGCAGCGTGTTTACGCGGAAGTCGATCGACTTGCTCTTCGACAGGCGCATCTTGATCCGCCCGTCCTGCGGTTTGCGCCGCTCGGAGATGTCGAGGCTGGCCATGACTTTCAGGCGCGCAGCGATGCGCCCGGCCAACTGGATCGGTGGTTTCGCCACTTCGCGCAGAATGCCGTCGGTGCGCACGCGCACGCGGTAGTTTTTTTCGTAGGGTTCGAAGTGCAGGTCGGAGGAGCCGCTTTTGATCGCGTCGAGCAGCATCTTGTGCACGAAACGCACGACCGGCGCATCGTCGGCATCCGGGCCCATGCTCTCCTGTTTAGCATCGTCGATGGCCTCGACATCGAGGCCGTCGAGGTCGACGTCGGCCATGTCTTCGAGCCCCGAGGCGTGGGTGTCGAAGAATTTTTCGATGGCATCGGTGAGCTTGTCGTCCTCCACCAGAATGGCTTCGGTGTTCAGCCCGGTGCTGAACTGAATGTCGTTGATCGCCTGATGATTGCTCGGGTCGGAAATGCCCACGAACAGTTTGTTGCCGCGCCGCCACAAAGGCAGGGCGTGGTGCTGGCGCACCAGTTTTTCGCTGACCAGGCCTTTGGGCTGGGTTTCCTTGTCCAGGCAGTTAAGGTCAAGGAACGCCATGCCGAAGTGTTCCGAGGCGATCTCGGCCACCTGCCAGCTCTTCGCCAGTTTGTTCTGCACCAGGTAGCTGACCAGCGATAGCCGATTGCGCTGGGCCTGTTGCCAGGCTTGTTGGGCGCTTTTTTCCGTGAGCAGTTCGGCCTGCACCAATTGCTTGGCCAGACCGCTCAGAGCGATGTCATTCATGGGGATTCCGCACGCTTGCCGTTCATGACTTATAGCCTAGTCAACCGGCAGCGCCAAACATGCCGGGCGCAGGTGACAAAAAGTGTCAGATAGTGCGGTCAGAGGTTGTAGGAAACGGCGTCGCGACCGCTGTGCGCCCAGCGTGCGGGGTCTGGCGGGCGTTGGCATGGGCTATGCTGCGTCCCTTGCAGATCATGAGATTTCGACTCATGCATGGAGCGTGTCTATGAAAAAACAACAAGGTTTTACGCTGATCGAACTGCTGATCGTAGTGGCGATCATCGGGATTCTGGCGACCATTGCCCTGCCGCAGTACACCAAGTATCAAGCGCGGGCCAAGGTCACGGCGGGTCTGGCGGAAATCAGCGCGCTGAAGATTCCGTTTGAAGACACGATTAACCAAGGGACTGATCCAACCATCACGTTGGTCTCCGGTAGTGCCGCGTACTCAACGACTAACTGCAGCAGCGTGACGGCTTCGGGTACGGCTTCGACCGGGGCCGGGACAATCGTGTGCACGCTGACCAACGCTCCTGCGCCGGTGCTGGGTAAAACCATCACCCTGACCCGCTCTGGCGGTGCAACAGGCGCTACGGCCGGGGTCTGGAGCTGCGCATCGACTGTCAATCCGGACTACGCGCCTAAAGGCTGCCCAGGTAGCGGTACTTAAATAGACATCTGTAGGAGCTGCCGAAGGCTGCGATTTTTTGATTGTGTTTTTAAAGGCAAGATTAAAAGATCGCAGCCTTCGGCAGCTCCTACATTGACCTTCGACTGAAACATGCCCCGTTTACGGGGCATTTTCTTTGCCCGGCGATAAATAAAAGCTTCAATAATTTCAGCGTCTTAGGAACTTTCCAAAAAACCGCAACTTGCATGCGATTAATCTGCAAGTCATGCAAATTGCATGAATCCGGAAATTTATGTTTTTAATAAACTATTGATTTATAAGGATTTTATGTCGGAGAAAAAGTTGGCACAGCGTTCGCAATGTATATGGCAACCCTGCTGACAAGACACGCAGCAGACTTTCCAGAAAAACAGGAGTTACTCGTATGAAGAAGTTCGCTATCACTGCCGCTGCTGCTACCGCGCTGACCCTGACCATGGCTTCCGGCGCATTCGCCCAAACCACTCAGACTGCTCCAATGACTTTGGCTGCTGGTGAAGTTACCCAAGCTAAAGAAGCTACTTCCGATACCTGGATCACCACCAAAGTCAAAAGCGACCTGGTTACCGAAAAAGGCATCCCAGGCACCGATATCAAAGTAGAAACCAACAAAGGCGTTGTTTCGCTGTCGTCGACTGTAGCTGTCACCGAAGCTCAGAAAACCACCGCCGTTAACATCACCAAGAAAATCAAAGGCGTCAAAGCGGTCTCCGCTGACGGCCTGAAAGCCGAGTAAGGCTAAGGCTTCTCGCCTGAACCGGGAGAAGACGCGACAGGCGGGCCGAGCAATACGTCTGCCGCACCTTTAGAGTTCATGCGAACGGCCACACGGATGTGGTCATTACGGGCCCCGACACTTGTGTCGGGGCCCGTTCTATTTCAGGCGCAAAAATTTACAGGCCAACACAAAACAAAATGTGGGAGCGGGCTTGCTCGCGAAGGCGGTGTGTCAGCCAAATATGTATTGACGGATACACCGCTTTCGCGAGCAAGCCCGCTCCCACATGGGATCTGTGTTAGCGGTTAGTTACCGCGTTTGCTGGTGATTTGCCGCAGGCGGTTGCCTTCAAAGCGCAGGTATTGGTACATGCCGTTGTTCGGCCCGTACGTCCATTCCTCGACCTGAAACTCTTCACGCCGATTGGCGCTGCGCTTGTAACCCAGAGGATCGCGACCAACCGGTTCGCCGCATTTCTGCAGCACTTCGCTGGCGCGGTCGCCGAGGCTGACCAGTTGACTGCCGCAGCGTAACGTATCCGACGCCCAGACGTGGCTGGCAGCCAGCGTCAGGGCGATCGCCGCCAGCCACTTGCCTGTCATTACTCGGCGTCCAGATGCAGCGGTGTGATCACCCGACCATCGCTTTCAGCCTGACCGAGATTGGCGTCGATGAAGTACACGCGGTCATCGGCCAGTTGGCCTTTGTCGACCAGATAATCCTTGATGCTGCTGGCGCGATCCTGACCCAGCTGACGCAGCAACACGTCGCTGCCACTCCAGAACTTGATCACGCCTTCACGCATTTTCGCCGTGCGTTCTTCCTTGCCCAGATCCTTCCATTCAGCCGGCGGCTGGGTTTTCAGACGGGTGCGATAAATGCCTTCGAGCAGCGGGCCTTTTTCGCCTTCCGGCACTTCGATCAAAGATGCTTGAGCCGGGACTTTATCGCCACGGCGCTGGAGCATCTTGTAGTAGTTGTACTGATATTCACGTTCCAGACGCTGTTCGGCGATCAACGGACCATCGCTGCTTTGCGCGGCGGTGCCTTCGATTTCCAGACGCAGGGCAGGGCGTTCTTTCAGCGCTTGCGACAGCTTCACCAGCGCGCCTTCGGCGTCTTTGCTCAACTCACTGGAGCCCGGCGCGAACGACACGGTGCCGAGGTCTTCGGAACCGCCACCGCTGACCAAACCGCCAATCAGCTTGAACGGCGCCGCTGCGGCTTTGACGATCAGGTTGCGCAGGGTCTGCCAGACAATCGGCATCACGCTGAACTGCGGGTTGTTGAGGTCGCCGGTCACCGGCAATTCGATGGAGATTTTGCCGTCGACGTCCTTGAGCAGCGCAATCGCCAGTTTCAACGGCAGGCTCACGGCGTCCGGGCTGTCGACTTTCTCACCGAGCTGCAACTGTTCGACCACCACTTTGTTCTCGGCTTTCAGTTGGCCTTTGGTGATCAGGTAATGCAGGTCGAGATTGAGTCGGCCCTTGCGGATGCGGTAACCGGCGAATTTGCCGGAGTATGGCGTCAGCGTGGTCAGCTCGACGCGTTTGAAACTGGTGGCGATGTCGAGGCTGGCCATCGGGTCGAACGGGTTGACCGCACCCTTGATGGTCACCGGTGCATAGCGGTCGACCTTGCCCTTGATGTCGACGCTGGCCGGTTTCGCCTGACGGCTGTCGATGGTGCCGATCTGACCGTTCAGTTGTTGGATCGCAGTGGCGAAGTTCGGTGTCAGGCTGAAGTCGGCGAAGTTGGCCGAGCCGTCATTGATCGCAATGCCGCCGATATGAATGCCCAGCGGCTTGTCCTTGCTGGCCGGTTTCGCCGCAGTGGATTTCGCGCCACTGTCGGCCGGTTGCGGGATCAGCAAATCGTCGATGTTGGTGGTGCGATCATCGTTGATCATGAAGCGCGCATACGGCTGGAACAGGTTGACCTTGTCGATCGACAGGCTGTCGCCGTGCTGATAATTCAGGCCTTCGACCACCACTTGCTGCCATTTGAGGAAGTCGCGGGTTTTTAGGGTGTCGAGGGTGTGCAGTTGATCGATCTGCGCGCGGCCGGTCACGCTGAGGGCCAGCGGCTCGGTGCTTTTGAGATTGACCTTGAGGTCACTGCCGAGCATGCCGCTGCGCAGTTCCAGACGAATAAACGGGTTGATGTAGGACTGTGCGACACGCAGGTCGATGTCCTGGGTTTTCACATTGAGTTGAGCGTTGACCGGCGCCAGATTGACCGTGCCGTCGGCGCTGAGCTTGCCTGATTTGCCCACGCCGCTATCGAGTTTGACCTTGAAGGGCGAGCCGTTGAGGCTGTCGAAATCTTGCAGATCAATGTTCAGCGGCGTGATATCCAGCGCCACCGCAGGCGTGGCGGAACGGTCGGCGAGGTGAACGGTGTAGTCGCGCAGTTGCACGTCTTTGAGCAGCACTTGCCATGGCTTGCCTGGCGCCGTCGGTTCAGCTTTCGGCGAATCGGCAGCGGCCGGTGTGCTGGCCGGTTCGGCGGCGGCTTTGGCGGCGGGTTTTGACGGTTGGCTGGCGAACAGTTTTTGCCAGTCGAGCTGGCCGTCAGCTTCGAGGGCGGCCCAGGTTTCCAGTTTCTGGCTGCGGATCTTGCCGACCACCACGTGTTGCTTGGCCAGATCGATGCTGGTGTCGCTGACGTCGAGGCGCTCAAGCTTGGCCAGCGGGCGGCCATCCGGAGCGCTGATCGCGAACGGCGCGATGCTGACGTTGACGTTGTTCAGCAGCAGTTCGGTTTCTTTCGACAGATTGAGTTTGTATTCGGTGCTGAGGCTTACCACGCCGTCGTTGAGTACCAAAGGCACCGAGTCACGCACGTAAGGCCAGAAGGCTTTCATCTTGCCGTCGGTGACTTTCAGGGTGCCTTCGGAAGTGAACGGGATCAGGCTGAAATTGCCGCTCCAGTCGATTCGTCCGCCGGCCGGGCCGATCGCGACGAGAGTCATGTCGGCGCTGTCTTCGGGCAGGGTGCTGAGGTTTTTCAGTTCGAAGCTGAGGTCGTCGTAAAGGAATTCGATCGGCTCGCTCGGACGCACGTCCTGAAAGTGCACGACGCCGCTGGCCAGTTTGATGTTGTCGATGCGCAGCGGGAACGGTTTGGCGTCGGGATCGGCCGGAACCGGTTCGCTGTCCGGCACGTTGAACAGGCCAAGCAGATTGAGCTTGCCGTCTTTGGCGAAGAGGATTTCGGTCTTCGGCTTGTCCAGTTCGATGTTCGCCAGATGCAGGGCTTTGGTCCACAGACTGTCGATTTGCAGGTCGGCGTACAGGCGTTCGAAGCTCAACTGCTCTTTGCCCGGTTCACCAATAATCAGGCCCCACAAGGTGACCTCAAGGCTGAACGGGTTGAGTTCGATGCGCTGGATATGCGCCGGCACCGTGGCGTAATTGGCCAGTTGCTGGTTGGCCACTCGCAGGGCAATGCCCGGCAAAATCAGAAACCCCAGCAGGCTGTAGAGGGCCAGCGCAGTCAACAAGGCGCCAATCGCGCGAATCAATCCTTTGGTCATGTGCGGCTTCATCTGTCTGAATCGAAGTGCCTTGGAGTATGGCACGCGAATCTGGTTCCGAAGTACATCGCATGGGTCAGGATTGTTCAGATTTGTCTCAAAACACAGATCCCTTGTGGGAGCGAGCCTGCTCGCGAAGGCGTCCTACCAGTCACACGATGTGTTGGCTGATACACCGCTTTCGCGAGCAGGCTCGCTCCCACAGGGGGAAGTTGTACATCATGCAAGAGGGGTTATAGCTGCAGGATCAGGGTTTTCAGTGGCGGTTGCTGATCCATGGACGGGAAGTCTGCACCCGGGGTCATCACGCTCCACTCACGCACCGGGCGGCCGGCCTTTTCGGCGCAGCGCAGGACTTGTTCGCGCCAGTCGTCCATGCTGACTTTCGCCAGATTGTTGCAGCAAATGAGTACGCCGTTGTCGGCGGTGGTCAGCAGCGCGGGTTTGAGCAGGCTTTGATAATCGCGCAGCAGGTCAACGGTGCCGAACGCGCTCTTGGCCCAGGCCGGCGGATCGAGCAGTACCAGATCGTACTGACGCTGTTCGAGGCGCTGGTAGCTTGGCAGTTTCTGCCCGCGACGCTGGCTGATCGGCAGGCCGGCGAGTTGGCGGATGGCCGGGAAATAATCCGACTGAATGAATTCCATCTCCGGCAACTGTGGATTGAGCAAACCGTTTTCGCGACCGACCGCCAAGTTACCTTCGGCGAAATCCAGATTGCACACTTCACGGGCGCCACCGGCTGCGGCACTGAGGCCGACGCCGCAGGTGTAGGCGAACAGGTTGAGCACGGATTTGCCTTTGGCGTGCTCCTTGACCCAGCCACGCGTGTTGCGCAGGTCGAGGAACAACAGCGGATCCTGCCCGGCGTGGCGCCCGCGCACGCGGTAATTGAGGCCCCATTCGTGACCGACCAGATCAACCAGTGCGGCGTCTTCGGCTTTGTAGACGCTGTCTTCACGGTCGATGCGCGAGTTGCCACGGGAGCGGTCGTTGTAGACCAGCAAGGTTTCCAGGCCCAGGGTTTGATTGACCATCGCGTGCAGTTGCAGCAGGTCGTCACGCTCCAGCGTCTGGTGAAAACTCTGCACCAGCAGTTGCGGGCCGTAACGGTCGATGGTCAGACCGCCGGCGCCTTCCTGGCTGCCGTGGAACAGCCGATAGCAATCGGTGCCTTGGCTGTGCAGCGCAGCGAGCAAGTCCTGGCGTTGATCGAGGGCGGCGCGCAGCGCCTGATTCAAGGAAGACATGCATGCGCCTTGCTGGAGAGAATTGGGGCGCGGGAGTTTAACAGCTTGGCGGGTAACCGAGTTAAGCCCTTCGCGAGCAAGCCCGCTCCCACATGGGAACGCATTCCAAATGTGGGTGCGGGCTTGCTCGCGAAGCTTTTCAGGTCGGCAGGCCCATACGACGTTTGGCACGTTGTACCGAACCATTGCGCATCGCCCAGCGCAGCATCGGTGCGCTGCGTTTGACGCTGGCGCGAATCAACTGGCGTTGCAGCGAACTCTGCCGCACCTCGAGCATGTCGCTGGCCCAGTCCGGCAGCAGATCAATGCCAGCCTTCATCATCAAATCGCCAAACGGTCGCGCCAGAACACTCGGCGCCGGTGCGGCCAGCAGTAAACGCAAAACCTCGCGGCTGCGTTCATCGCACAGCAATTGCGGGCGCATGCGTTGCAGATAATCGGCCACGGCCTGCCGCGACTGGGGCACATCGCGTGCGCCGAGTCGTTCGGCAATCACCGCGATCTCGGCGTAATAACGATCCTGATCAGCCAGCGACAACTGCGGATTGCGATAGCGCAAATGCGCCGCCAGAAAGTTACTGACTTCGGCCACATGCACCCACGTCAGCAAATCCGGATCACTGGCCGCATAAGGCCGGCCGTCCGGTGCGGTGCCCACCACTTGCAGGTGAATGGTGCGGACTTTCTCGATCAACCAGTCGGCATCCCGCCGCGAGCCAAACGTGGTGCCGGAGACAAACTGGCTGGTACGCCGCAAGCGCCCAAGCATGTCCTGACGAAAATTCGAATGATCCCAAACCCCGGCCAGCGCCAGCGGATGCAGGGCTTGCAGCAACAACGCGCTGATGCCGCCGATCAACATGCTGCTGAAATCGCCGTGCACCTGCCAACTGACCGAATCGGGGCCGAACAGGCCGGGATCGCCCTTGGGGTTTTCCAGATCGAGCTGGCCGAGGGACAACCCGGTCAGGCTCATGAGTTGGTTTTCGATGCGACTGCGGATGAATTCCATGACCACTCAGTGAAGATGGGCGGGCGCGGCCGGTTGACCGCGCCCGACGTGTTACTGATTGAGACGCTTGTCGATCAGGCCTTGCACCACGCTCGGGTCGGCCAGGGTCGAAGTGTCGCCGAGGCTGTCGAGTTCGTTGCAGGCAATCTTGCGCAGGATGCGGCGCATGATCTTGCCTGAGCGGGTTTTCGGCAAGGCCGGCGCCCACTGGATCAGATCCGGTTTGGCGAAGCTGCCGATTTCCTTGCTGACGTGGGCGAGCAATTCTTTCTTCAGTTCGTCGTTGGGCTCGGTGCCGTTCATGGGCGTGACGAAGGCATAGATGCCCTGACCTTTGACGTCGTGCGGGTAACCGACCACGGCGGCCTCGGCGATGCTGTCGTGCAACACCAAGGCACTTTCCACTTCAGCGGTGCCAATGCGGTGGCCGGACACATTGATCACGTCATCGATGCGCCCGGTGATCCAGTAATCGCCGTCCTCATCGCGCCGCGCGCCGTCGCCGGTGAAATAGTAGCCGGGGTAGGGTTTGAAATAGGTGTCGACCATCCGCTGCGGGTCGCCATAGACGCTGCGAATCTGCGCCGGCCAACTGGATTTGATCGCTAGCACGCCGCTGCCGGCGCCTTGGATTTCCTTGCCTTGCTCGTCGAGCAACACCGGTTGCACGCCGAACATCGGCTGTGTGGCGCAGCCCGGTTTGATCCGCTGCGCACTGACCAGCGGGCTGAGCATGATGCCGCCGGTCTCGGTCTGCCACCAGGTATCGACAATCGGGCAGCGCTGTTCGCCGACCACGTTGAAATACCATTCCCACGCTTCCGGGTTAATCGGCTCACCGACGCTGCCGAGTAATCTGAGGCTGGCGCGCGACGTTTCCTGCAACGGTTCGGCGCCTTCGCGCATCAATGCGCGCAGGGCGGTGGGCGCGGTGTAGAAAATGTTGACCTTGTGTTTATCGATCACCTGCCAGAAACGTGAACTGCTCGGATAGCTCGGCACGCCTTCGAACATCAATGTGGTCGCACCGTTAGCCAACGGGCCGTAGACGATGTAGCTGTGGCCGGTGACCCAGCCGACGTCGGCGGTGCACCAGAACACTTCGCCGTCACGGTAATCGAGCACGTATTTGAAGGTCATCGCCGCTTGCAGCAAGTAGCCACCGGTGGTGTGCAGCACGCCTTTGGGTTTGCCGGTGCTGCCGGAGGTGTAGAGGATGAACAGCGGATCTTCGGCGTCCATCGGTTCCGGCGGGCAATCGTCGCTGACGTCGCGCACGGCCTGGTGATACCAGAGATCGCGACCTTCGACCCAGTCGACCTTGCCTTGAGAGCGTTCAACCACCACGACGGTGCTGACGTCCGGGCAACTTTGCAGGGCTTTGTCGACGTTCTGCTTCAACGGCACAAACTTGCCACCGCGCACACCTTCGTCGGCGGTGATCACGGTGCGGCAGTCGGCATCGAGAATGCGGTCACGCAGGGAATCGGGAGAAAAGCCGCCAAACACCACCGAATGCACCGCGCCAATCCTCGTGCAGGCGAGCATCGCGTAAGCGGCTTCGGGGATCATCGGCATGTAAATGCACACCCGGTCACCTTTTTTCACGCCACGGCTTTTCAGCACGTTGGCCAGGCGACAGACATGGTGGTGAAGTTTTTTGTAAGTGATTTGTGCCGATTCGGCGGGGTCGTCGCCTTCCCAGAGCAGGGCGGTCTGCTCGCCGCGTTGTTCGAGATGGCGGTCGATGCAGTTGTAGCTGACGTTCAGTTTGCCCCCGGCAAACCAGGCGGCTTCACCGGTTTTCAGGTCACAGCGCTGAACGGTTTGCCACGGCGTGCTCCAGTCGAGGAAGCGCGTGGCTTGCTCGGCCCAGAAGGTGTCGGGGTGTTCAATGGATTCGCGGTACAGGCGCCGATAATCATCCTGACTCAATTGCGCAGCCCGGCGGACGGCATCGGCTTTGGGGAACGTGCTGATATCGAACATGACGGTTCCTTATTCTTGTTGTGCGAAGAATAAAGATGCGCCGAGCGATGCAGAGGTTCAAGTCATGCGCAAAACAACTGTGGGAGCGGGCTTGCTCGCGAATGCGGCGTATCAGTCAACAAAGTGCTGAATGACACAGCGCATTCGCGAGCAAGCCCGCTCCCACAGGGGAACAGCGTTGGCCCTTAGGCCACTATCACCCGCGGTGACGACCGCGGAAGTAGTTGATCAGGCCTTGGGTGGACGGGTCGTCAGCGGTGGTTTCATCGCTGCCCACCAGACGGTTGTAAACGCCTTTGCCCAGTTCCTTGCCCAACTCCACGCCCCACTGATCGAAGGCATTGATGCCCCAGACCACGCTCTGCACGAACACTTTGTGTTCATACATCGCCACCAGTGCGCCGAGACGACGCGGGCTGATGCGTTCAACCACGAGGGTGTTGCTCGGACGGTTGCCCGGGATCACCTTGTGCGGGGCGAGTTTGTGCACTTGCTCTTCGCTCATGCCTTTTTCGCGCAGCTCGGCTTCTGCTTCCGGCAAAGTCTTGCCGAGCATCAGCGCCTGGCTCTGCGACAGGCAGTTGGCGTACAGCCACTGATGGTGGTCAGCAACCGGGTTGAAGCTGACGATCGGCACGATGAAGTCGGCCGGGATCAGTTGCGAACCTTGGTGCAGCAACTGGTGGTAAGCGTGCTGACCGTTGCAGCCGACGCCGCCCCAGATCACCGGGCCAGTATCGGTCGACACCGGGGTGCCGTCCTGACGCACGCTCTTGCCATTGGATTCCATGTCCAGTTGTTGCAAGTGCTTGGTGATGTTGCGCAGGTAGTGGTCGTACGGCAGGATCGCGTGGCTTTGCGCGCCCCAGAAGTTGCCATACCACACACCCAGCAAGCCCAACAGCACCGGCATGTTCTGTTCGAATGGCGCAGTCTGGAAATGCTGATCCATGGTGTAGGCACCGGACAGCAATTCCTTGAAGTTGGACATGCCGATCGCCAGCGCAATCGGCAAACCGATCGCCGACCACAGCGAGTAACGACCGCCAACCCAGTCCCACATCGGGAAGATGTTTTCTTCACGAATACCGAACGCCACAGCCGCGGCGTTGTTGCTCGAGACGGCGATGAAGTGGCGATACAGCTCGGCTTCCGAACCGCCCTGCGCCAAGTACCAGGCACGTGCGGCCTGAGCGTTCTTCAGGGTTTCGAGGGTGTTGAAGGATTTCGATGAAACGATGAACAGCGTGGTCTCGGCGCGCAGTTTCTGCGTCAGCTCGTGGAATTCGCTGCCGTCAATGTTCGCCAGATAGTGGCAACGCACGCCTTTTTGCGCGTACGACAGCAAGGCTTCGGAGACCAGCTCAGGGCCGAGGAACGAGCCACCGATGCCGATGTTGACCACGTCAGTGATCGGCTTCTCGGTGTAACCGCGCCACAGACCGTCGTGGATGCGGCCCACGAGGTCGGTGATCTGGTTCAGTACTTTGTGGACTTCCGGCATCACGTTGACGCCGTTGACCGACAGCTTGTCGCCCACCGGGCGGCGCAGGGCGGTGTGCAGCGCCGGGCGGCCTTCGGAGGTGTTGACGATTTCGCCTTCGAACAGCGCTTTGATCGCGCCCTTCAGATCGACTTCATTGGCCAGACCCACGAGCAGATTGCGGGTCTCGGCGTTGATCAAATTCTTCGAATAATCGAGAAACAGGCCGCAGCTGCTGAGGGTGAACTGATTGAAGCGCTGCGGATCGGCGTTGAAGGCCTCGCGCATGCTGAAATCCTGCATGGCTTGGCGGTGATCTTTCAACGCTTGCCAGGCGGGCAGAGCGGTAACGTCTTGAGGAGTGAGGTAATACGCCATCGCTGCGGTTTTCCTTTTTACTTGAACGGCTTCTGAACACGGATCAGACCGGCGCGCCATGTTTGGGTGCGCGGTCAACTGCGTCTACACGATTTATCGACGCAGGGCGAATACAGTAAACCTCGCGCTGCGATCTGTCTTGACTTCTTCTGACCTGATCCCTGTACTTTTTTAACATTTAATACAGGGAGTGGCCGACAAACGGAGGGGAGGGCATGGTCAGGCAATCCGAACCTCCCGGGTTGGAATCAAACGGCCGGCAGTGTGCCCGAAGGCTCTGGGGGCGGCAATACAGCTGATATGCAATCTTTCATACACCGAAAACCACTGTGGGAGCGGGCTTGCTCGCGAATGCGGTGTGCCAGTCAACTTATAGGCTGAATGACACACCGCATTCGCGAGCAAGCCCGCTCCCACAGGGGGGACTGCGGTGTTTTTAAGAGGGGGTGTCGAGATTCAGGTGCAGGTTGTCGATCAATCGCGTAGTACCGAGAAACGCGGCCAGCAGAATCACCAGATCACGGTCTTCAGTCGTCGCCGGACGCAACGTCAGCGCATGGCGGATTTCCAGGTAATCCGGACGCAGGCCCGCCGCTTCCAGCTGTTGCAGCTGGGCACTGATCAGCGCCGGGAAATCACGCTCGCCTTGCTTGATCGACTCGGCAATGTTGCTCAGCGTGCGATACACCACCGGGGCCACCGCGCGTTGTTCCTCATTAAGGAAGCCGTTGCGCGATGACAGCGCCAGACCATCCGCAGCGCGTACGGTCGGTTCGCCGATGATCTGGATCGGCATGTTCAGGTCATGCACCAGCGCGCGGATCACCGCCAGTTGCTGGAAGTCCTTCTGACCGAAAATCGCCAGATCCGGCTGCACCATGTTGAACAGCTTGCTGACCACCGTCGCCACACCTTCAAAGTGTCCCGGACGACTGGCGCCGCACAGGCCTTCGGACAGTTGCGGCACGCTGACCCGGGTCTGCCCGGCCATGCCGTCGGGGTACATTTCCTCAACGGTCGGCGCGAACAGCAGGGAGCAACCGGCTTCAAGCAGTTTTTCCTGATCCGCCGCCAACGTGCGCGGGTACTTGTCGAGGTCTTCGCCGGCGCCGAATTGCAGCGGGTTGACGAAAATGCTCGCCACCACGAAGTCCACGCGTTGCGTGGCTTTGGTCACCAGGGCGACGTGGCCGCTGTGCAGGTTGCCCATGGTCGGCACGAAGCCGATGCGCTTGCCTTCACTGCGCGCGCGGGCGACGGCGGCGCGCAGTTCGCGTACGGTTTTTACGGTGTTCATGCAGAGAATCCGTGTTCGATGCCAGGGAACGTGGCAGCTTTGACTTCACTGACGTAAGCCTTCAATGCGGACTGGATGTTGTCCTGGTCGTGCATGAAGTTTTTGACGAATTTCGGTACGCGGCCGGTGATCGACAGACCGAGCATGTCGTGCAGCACCAGCACCTGACCGTCGGTATCCGCGCCGGCGCCAATGCCGATAACCGGAATTTTCACCGCCTGGGTGATTTCCGCAGCCAGTTCGCTTGGCACGCATTCGAGCAGCAGCATGGACGCGCCAGCCTGCTCCAGCGAGATCGCATCGGCACGCATCTGCCGCGCCTGGTTTTCGTTGCGGCCCTGCACTTTATAGCCACCAAGGATGTTCACCGCTTGCGGGGTCAGGCCCATGTGCGCGCACACCGGCACACCGCGTTCGGCGAGCAGACGGATCGACTCTGCCAGCCACAGCTGACCTTCGACCTTGACCATGTGCGCACCGGCCTGCATCAGCATGGCGCTGTTCATCATGGTTTGTTCGAGGGTGGCGTTGGCCATGAACGGCAGGTCAGCCAGGATCAGGGCGTCGGTGTTACCGCGTTTGACGCACGCGGTGTGGTAGGCCATTTCTGCAGTGGTCACCGGCAAGGTGCTGTCGTGACCTTGCAGCACCATGCCGAGGGAGTCGCCCACCAGCAGCACTTCGACACCGGCCTCGTTGCAGGCGTGGGCGAAGGTCGCGTCATAGCAGGTCAGCATGGTGATCTTTT
>NZ_JBIVJB010000081.1:0-22251 GCF_044750025.1 Pseudomonas sp. NPDC088885
CCGACACCCCGACCCCCCCCGTGCCAGCCACCGAGATCGAAGGCAAGACCCTGGAAGAACTCGTCAAGACTTCCTCGGGCGGTATCTTCAACAACGCCGCTCAGGTCTGGAACCACACTTTCTACTGGAACTGCCTGGCGCCAAACGCCGGCGGTCAACCAACCGGCGCGCTGGCTGAAGCCATCAACGCAGCCTTCGGTTCGTTCGACAAGTTCAAAGAAGAGTTCAGCAAAACCTCGATCGGCACCTTCGGTTCCGGCTGGGGCTGGCTGGTGAAAAAGGCTGACGGTTCCCTGGCTCTGGCCAGCACCATCGGCGCCGGCAACCCGCTGACCAGCGGCGACACCCCGCTGCTGACCTGCGACGTCTGGGAACACGCTTACTACATCGACTACCGCAACGTTCGTCCTAAGTATGTCGAAGCGTTCTGGAACCTGGTCAACTGGAAGTTCGTTGCTGAGCAGTTCGAAGGCAAAACCTTCACCGCTTAAGCTGCGCGCCAGTCAAAAAACCCGGCTTCGGCCGGGTTTTTTTATGCCTGTGATTTGCGGCAGCGGTATCAGGCAAATACTCCAAAAGTTTTCCCACCGAGGTGGATGACCAAAAATCCAAGAAAAGAATAAGCAATTATTTGCGCAGGAATAACAACCAGGCGTCGTAGATGCGAGGGGAAAGCAGCGATCTCATCCATCACATAGGGATCACTTTTTGACAAAAAATCATCGTCGATTAAAAGCATCTGTGAAATGTGAGACAAACGACAGTAGCGACCGTAGACGCCGTTTCCCAACACTCGTTGATTGCGAGCGACGAAGTACGATGTTTTCAGGAGAGACTCAAGCTGCGCCAGTCTGAAAAAGCTGATCCATACTTTTGCGAATACAGCCATCAGGCCCAAGAAAAAACAGGAAAATAACCCGGCAACACCGATTAATTGCAGATCACTCGCTGGTCTGGAAAGAGTTACGCATATCCAACCAGTACTCAACCAAAGCAAGAGTAACCCGCCACCGATCACACTCAGTTGGAAGAGGTAGTCTGGAATTCTCATCCACTTTTTCAGATGCTCCGGGATAATTTCTGCTTCCATGACTGCATGCGGATCCAGCATTTGAAAATGGGTCAAACGGCCCGTCAATGCCCCTATTTCTCTGACTCGTCTCATTCGTCCAAATGGGCCGTTTCCAAATATTCTGCTATTAATGTCCACAATGTGGGAGGCAATGAAATGGTCTTCCATCTGATCCAGCCGGAAATAGGCGGCGAACAACACGAATGCCCCGCTGAGGAAGAAAAGCAGAAGTACCACGGCCCATGAATAGAGATAGACGAGATCAAAATGTGGGGCGATCAGCACTGCGCGCTCACAGATAACCTTTGATATTGACCCATACCAAAATCGCAAAAAACCATACAAGGCAGACTGCATTGATGTGGCCGGGAATGATCACCCAAAGTCGCAATTTCTTTGGAAAATTAATTACCTCCTCGATGGACTCAGGATCCATCTTTCGGAAAAATTTTGAAACCAAAAGGGCGTATACAACCTCAAGATTCCCCACCTTGAAGACCATCGGAGTGTTTTTTTGGCCTCGATGCGATGCGACGAAACGAGAGTTCGAGAAATGGCTCTGAATTTCTTCCAGCTTGTAGGTCGCTACATAAGCTGAAAAGCAATAGTTCAGAAAAAACAATACAAAAAGGGGAATCCCAGATAAGCCAATAAATTGATCAAGGCTCATTATTGACTCACCTCATACAACTTTTCACCGACGAATTCACCAAACTGACCACCGCTATCTCCCATTTGCGCTGCAAGCATCCCACTTACAACCAACATGCAAACCAGACCTCCTGCACCCGCTGTGCCCACTCCAAGAGCAATACATGTCATTGGTGCGATTGGCGCCAGTCTTGTTGCCATCATTCCCCCCACAACATTTCCTGACAGCTTAGAACCTTCGACGAACTTCGCCTGACGGCATTCCTCTTCGCGTCCGGTACGGCATGCTTCGTGTATCTTCATCGCCGCTGAGGTCGCACCCAATCCAATTGCCAAATAACCGCCAGCCTTTATGTACTTAGAGGATCGCGCCACGCCCTCAATATGCGTCGCATATCCCGGCAATTGATTCGGTGCGCCGGCCTTGTTCCAGTTGTGCACAATCCTTCGCGAAGATATCCCTAAAGCACGTTTAAGTTTGGGGTGATCCGGGATACCTGTCATCTTGCGAACCAACGGCCCCAAACCGGCATCAAGCTTCTTCATCAACCTTTTGCGTTGTGCAAAAAAAACCACGGAATGGAGATTGCCATGCTGGCGGTATTGCTCAATGTGTAAGCGCTCCAGTTCTTTAAGCGTGTTGTTGAGCGTTTCCATGTGCTGCCCCACCATGAACGATGCAACGCCCAATGCTCCAGAAGAAACACCCAAAAACGGCTCGATCACCTGATGATGCTCAACCATGAAAGATGCTTCTTCATCCGTCAGATCCTTCAGCGCTTCATTCACCCTCTCCGCTGCCACCATCATCTGCGCCTCTTCGCGTCGGCACATGTAGTTGCGCGAGTCACTGAAGATGACCATTTGCCCCGGTTTGACCTGTTCACTTAAATGACGGTTAAGCGAACGGAACTCGCGGCGCAGTGCATCGCCAGGCGTCGTTTCGTACAGCGCTCGCTCCAGCGCTTCGCGGCTCATGGGCTTCTGGACAATGTGAAAGCCCGACTCAGCCGGTGACGGCAAGGTGTAGGCGTGGTCTTCCACCAGATGCTCGGCCGACGGTGGTTCGGGTTTGGGTCTGAAGGCGTTCCAGGAAGCACCGCTGTTATCCGCGACAACCCGTGGTTTCACCACAACCCACTCACCATTACTGATGGCTTCAACGAGTTTCCTCTGGTTGGCGCCTTGCAGGTAATTGGATTGATTGAGGTTCATTGCATTGAGCAGATTGTCGAAGCCCGGCAATTCATCTGGGCGGTTGAGAGCCTCTCGAAAGATGTCCATGGCTTGGTGGGTGTCGAGTACCTGCTGGCCGTGGAGTTCGCGTTGAGGGATAAGTCTGGTCACGTCCGTGCACTGTTCTGCAAAACAACGGACTTTGACGAGCGCACTCAAGCACGGATGCAGGCCGATTCCGCATTGTGCGTAGGGAAATTCCGACTTTTCTGTAGCGGGAGAGACTCGCTGAACGGTGGGGAAATTGAGCCCTTGATGACCGCGACTCATTGGCCGGATGGTATTTCAGATCAAAAGATCGCAGCCTTCGGCAGCTCCTACGTGAAAATGGCGTTTCTCCCACAGAAAATGCAGCCTCACGCCGCTTGCTGCCGTGGCGCAGAGGGCTAACATCAATCAAAGGAAAAATTGTCAGACAACGCTCAAGTTGAGGGCCAATACAACCGACACAGTACTAATCGGGCGAAGACGCCACAGAGCAGCATTTCGGCCAACGCCACGGGTAATTCATTCGGGGCCTGATTGTCCCTTTGACTGCCAACACGGGATTGCCAATACTCATGGCAACTTGACGCTACCCGCACGGATTAAGGAATAACCCTTTGAAGCTGGAACTCAAGAACAGCTTGTCGGTGAAGTTGCTCCGGGTCGTGCTCCTGTCGGCATTGATCGTCGGCGTGGTCTTGAGCTGCGCGCAGATCGTTTTCGATGCCTATAAAACACGTCAAGCGGTTGCCGGCGACGCCGAACGCATCCTCGACATGTTCCGCGACCCCTCGACCCAGGCGGTTTACAGCCTTGATCGGGAGATGGGCATGCAGGTGATCGAGGGCCTGTTCCAGGACGATGCCGTGCGCCAGGCCTCCATCGGCCATCCCAACGAAGCGATGCTCGCGCAGAAATCCCGCGACTTGCAGCATTCCAACAGCCGTTGGCTGACCGACCTGATCCTCGGTCAGGAACGTACCTTCACCACGCAACTGGTGGGGCGCGGGCCCTATAGCGAGTATTACGGCGACTTGAGCATCACCCTCGACACTGCCACCTATGGCGAAGGTTTTATTGTCAGTTCGGTGATCATTTTCATCTCCGGCGTATTGCGTGCACTGGCCATGGGTCTGGTGCTGTATCTGGTCTATCACTGGCTGCTGACCAAACCGCTGTCGCGGATCATCGAGCACCTCACCGAGATCAACCCCGATCGCCCCAGCGAACACAAGATTCCGCAGCTCAAGGGCCACGAGAAAAACGAGCTGGGCCTCTGGATCAACACCGCTAACCAGTTACTGGAATCGATCGAACGTAATACTCACCTGCGCCACGAAGCGGAAAACAGCCTGCTGCGCATGGCTCAGTACGACTTCCTCACGGGTTTGCCGAACCGTCAGCAATTGCAGCAGCAACTGGACAAAATCCTGGTCGACGCCGGCAAGCTGCAACGCCGCGTTGCGGTGCTGTGCGTAGGACTGGACGATTTCAAAGGCATCAACGAACAATTCAGCTACCAGACCGGCGACCAACTGCTGCTGGCGCTGGCCGATCGCTTGCGTGCCCACAGCGGCCGCCTCGGCGCCCTCGCCCGTCTGGGTGGCGACCAGTTCGCACTGGTGCAGGCCGATATCGAACAGCCTTACGAAGCGGCGGAACTGGCGCAAAGCATTCTGGATGATCTGGAAGCGGCGTTCGCCCTCGACCATCAGGAAATCCGTCTGCGCGCGACCATCGGCATCACGCTGTTTCCGGAGGATGGCGACAGCACCGAAAAGCTGTTGCAGAAAGCCGAGCAGACCATGACCCTGGCCAAGACCCGCTCGCGCAACCGTTATCAGTTCTACATCGCCAGCGTCGACAGCGAGATGCGCCGTCGCCGCGAGCTGGAAAAAGACCTGCGCGATGCCTTGCTGCGCGATCAGTTCTACCTCGTTTATCAGCCGCAGATCAGCTACCGCGATCACCGCGTGGTCGGCGTCGAAGCGCTGATTCGCTGGCAGCATCCAGAACACGGTCTGGTGCCGCCGGATCTGTTTATTCCACTGGCGGAACAGAACGGCACGATCATCGCGATTGGCGAGTGGGTACTGGATCAGGCCTGCAAGCAATTGCGCGACTGGCATGATCAGGGTTTCGCCGACTTGCGCATGGCGGTGAACCTGTCCACGGTGCAATTGCACCACGCCGAGTTGCCGCGCGTGGTCAACAACCTGCTGCAGATGTACCGCTTGCCGCCGCGCAGTCTGGAACTGGAAGTCACCGAAACCGGCCTGATGGAAGACATCAGCACCGCTGCGCAACACTTGTTGAGCCTGCGCCGTTCCGGTGCGCTGATCGCCATCGACGACTTCGGTACCGGTTATTCATCACTGAGTTATCTGAAAAGTCTGCCGCTGGACAAGATCAAGATCGACAAGAGCTTCGTCCAGGATCTGCTCGATGACGACGACGACGCGACCATCGTTCGCGCGATCATTCAGTTGGGCAAAAGCCTTGGCATGCAGGTGATTGCCGAGGGCGTGGAAACCGCCGAACAGGAAAGCTACATCATTTCCGAAGGCTGCCACGAAGGTCAGGGTTACTTCTACAGCAAGCCGCTGCCGGCGCGCGAGTTGAGCGTTTATCTCAAACAGGCGCAGCGCAGTAACGCAGCCATTTTATAAAGCAAAAGATCGCAGCCTTCGGCAGCTCCTACATTTGTAATGCGCTTCCCCTGTAGGCGCTGCCGCAGGCTGCGATCTTTTGATCTACACCAATCCCTGCGTAAATAAGAAATATTTCCAGCCACAACCCTTTACACATAATGCGAAAGATTTGCATTATGTCGCAGTTTTGCGCACCCCCGCGCCTGTCCCATAAACCACCGAAGCAGGATGTTCGCCATGATTCGTATGCCTCTGGCTACCGCCAGTCTGCTGGCCATCGCTATTTCCCTCGCCGGTTGCGGCGAAGGTAAAGACAAGGCCGCCGCACCGGCCACGCCGACTCCAGCCGCCAGCACCACCGCACCTGCGGCTGCTCCTGCCGCTGCCGGTAAAGTCGACGAAGCCGCCGCCAAGGCTGTGGTCGCGCACTACGCCGACATGGTCTTCGCCGTTTACAGCGATGCCGAATCTACCGCGAAAACCCTGCAAACCGCCGTCGACGCTTTCCTCGCCAAGCCGAACGCCGACACGCTGAAAGCCGCTCGCGAAGCCTGGATCGCTGCTCGCGTTCCTTACCTGCAGAGCGAAGTGTTCCGCTTCGGCAACACCATCATTGACGATTGGGAAGGTCAGGTTAACGCCTGGCCACTGGACGAGGGTCTGATCGACTACGTCGACAAATCTTACGAGCACGCACTGGGTAACCCGGGCGCGACCGCCAACATCATCGCCAACACTGAAATCCAGGTCGGCGAAGACAAGGTCGATGTCAAAGACATCACCCCGGAAAAACTCGCCAGCCTCAATGAGCTGGGCGGTTCCGAAGCCAACGTTGCAACTGGCTACCACGCCATCGAATTCCTGCTGTGGGGCCAAGACTTGAACGGCACCGGCCCTGGCGCTGGTAACCGTCCTGCTTCCGACTACCTCGAAGGCGCCGGCGCCACTGGCGGTCATAACGATCGTCGTCGCGCTTACCTGAAAGCCGTGACCCAACTGCTGGTCAGCGATCTGGAAGAAATGGTCGGTAACTGGAAGCCGAACGTGGCTGACAACTACCGCGCCACGCTGGAAGCCGAGCCAGGCGAAAGCGGCCTGCGCAAAATGTTGTTCGGCATGGGCAGCCTGTCGCTGGGTGAACTGGCGGGCGAGCGCATGAAGGTTTCCCTGGAAGCCAACTCGCCGGAAGACGAACACGACTGCTTCAGCGATAACACACACAACTCGCAGTTCTACGATGCCAAGGGCATTCGTAACGTCTACCTGGGCGAATACACCCGCGTTGATGGCACCAAGATGACCGGCGCCAGCCTGTCGTCGCTGGTGGTCAAAGCCGACCCGGCTGCCGACACCGCGCTGAAAGCCGACCTGGCTGCCACCGAAGCGAAGATGCAGGTCATCGTTGATCACGCCAACAAGGGTGAGCACTACGACCAGTTGATCGCGGCCGGTAACACCGCTGGCAACCAGATCGTTCGCGACGCCATCGCCTCCTTGGTCAAACAGACCGGTTCGATCGAAGCCGCTGCCGGCAAACTGGGCATCAGCGACCTGAACCCGGACAACGCTGATCACGAGTTCTGATCACAGCGTCCGCTTCAAAATAAGGCGACCTTCGGGTCGCCTTTTTCATCCCTGTCGTACACGATTCCTTGTGGGAGCGGGCTTGCTCGCGAAGGCGGTGGGTCAGATACAGATGGGTTGACTGACACTCCACCTTCGCGAGCAAGCCCGCTCCCACCGGTACAGCGGCGTTCGCAATATCGGTACACACCACCAAACCTCTGTGGGAGCGGGCCTGCTCGCGAAGGCGTCATCTGACGCAACATCGTCGCGCGGCGAACAGCGCTTTCGCGAGCAGGCTCGCTCCCACAGGGTTTGCACAGGCTTGAAGGTTTACGCTGTATCAAGCAAACGATAATTCCTCTTATTCAAACCCCCTCGCCCTGTTAGACTTTGCGCCTTTATTTTCGCTCGTCCGCAGGATGTCTGATGCCCTCGCTGCCTCTTCGTTTGTTCGCACTGTTCATGGCCCTGGGCCTGAGTGCCTGCGATGACGCCCCGCGTTTCACCAAGGCTGAGCCCGGTGAAGCGCGATCCGGCGGGGCGGCGACTGTGCGCAAGACTGATCAGAACGCGTTTTCCCTGCCGTCGGCCAATCTGCCGCCGTCGCGCCGCGTCGATTTCAGCGTCGGCAACAGCTTTTTCCGCAATCCGTGGGTGATCGCCCCGGCGACCACCACCGCCCGCGATGGCCTCGGCCCGCTGTTCAACACCAACGCCTGCCAGAACTGCCACATCAAGGACGGTCGCGGACATCCGCCGACGCCCGGTGCGTCGAATGCCGTGTCGATGCTGGTGCGCCTGTCGATTCCTGACGCGCCGGCCTACGCCAAACTCATCGAGCAGGTCGGCATCGTGCCGGAGCCGGTGTATGGCGGGCAGTTTCAGGACATGGCGATCCCCGGCGTCACCCCGGAAGGCAAGGTGCGCGTCGATTACACGCCAGTGCCGGTACGCTTCAAGGACGGCACCGAAGTCGAATTGCGCAAACCGCTGTTGCAGATCACTCAACTCGGCTACGGCCCGATGCACCCGGACACGCGTTTTTCCGCACGCGTCGCGCCGCCGATGATCGGCCTCGGCCTGCTCGAAGCGATTCCCGAAGAAGCCATCCTCGCCAACGCCGCCGCACAGGCCAAAGCGAAAAACGGCATCAATGGCCGGCCAAACCAGGTCTGGGATGACGAGCTGCAAAAAACCGTCATGGGCCGATTTGGCTGGAAAGCCGGGCAGCCGAATCTCAATCAACAGAATGTTCACGCGTTTTCAGGTGATATGGGCCTGACGACCAGCCTGAGACCGTTCGATGATTGCACCGACGCGCAAACCGCCTGCAAACAGGCGCCGAACGGCAATGGGCCGGACGGCGAGCCGGAAGTCAGCGATAACATCCTGCGTCTGGTGCTGTTCTACAGCCGCAACCTCGCTGTGCCGGCACGCCGTGGCGTTAACGATGCAGACGTCATCGCCGGCAAAAACCTGTTCTTTCAGGCCGGTTGCGACTCGTGCCACACGCCGAAATACACCACCGCCGCCAACGCCGCCGAACCTGAACTGGCCAATCAAGTGATTCGCCCGTACAGCGATCTGCTGCTGCATGACATGGGCGACGGTCTGGCCGACAACCGCACGGAATTCCAGGCCTCCGGCCGCGACTGGCGCACGCCGCCGTTGTGGGGGATTGGCCTGACGCAAGCGGTCAGCGGCCACACACAGTTTTTGCATGACGGTCGCGCACGCAATCTGCTCGAAGCGGTGCTCTGGCACGGCGGCGAAGCGAAAGCGGCGCAGCAACAGGTTTTGTCTTTCAATGCCGAGCAGCGTGCTGCGCTGCTGGCGTTTCTGAACTCACTTTAAACACTGAAAAAGAATCGGGAGCCCGACATGTTCCGTCCCAAGCTACTGTTCACCAGCCTTGCCGCGCTCGCCCTCGGCGCCTGCTCGCCGCAGGATCCGCAAGCGGTCACCTCGGCGGCCATCGCCAAATCGGTGATCCTGCCGACCTACACCCGCTGGGTCGAAGCCGACAAGCAACTGGCGGTCAGCGCCCTCGCCTACTGCCAAGGCAAAGAAACCCTGGAGACCGCTCGCGCCGACTTCCTGCACGCGCAGAAAGCCTGGGCCGAGTTGCAACCGCTGCTGATCGGGCCGCTGGCTGAAGGCAACCGCGCCTGGCAAGTCCAGTTCTGGCCGGACAAGAAGAACCTGGTCGGTCGTCAGGTCGAGCAACTGGTCGTCGCTCAGCCACAAATCGATGCCGCCGCTTTGGCCAAATCGAGCGTGGTTGTTCAGGGTCTGTCGGCTTACGAATACATCCTGTTCGACGCCAAGCCTGATGTGGCCAACGACGAGCAGAAAGCCAAATACTGCCCACTGCTGATCGCCATCGGCGAGCGTCAGAAGCAACTGGCCGAAGAGATTCTGCAGAGCTGGAACAACACCGACGGTATGCTCGCGCAGATGTCCAAATTCCCTAACCAGCGCTATGCCGACTCCCACGAAGCGATCGCCGATCTGCTGCGTGTGCAAGTCACCGCGCTGG
The DNA here is from genome assembly GCF_044750025.1 of Pseudomonas sp. NPDC088885. Lineage (NCBI taxonomy): Bacteria > Pseudomonadati > Pseudomonadota > Gammaproteobacteria > Pseudomonadales > Pseudomonadaceae > Pseudomonas > Pseudomonas sp. NPDC088885. Next base: position 9,701 of record NZ_JBIVJB010000081.1, read on the forward strand.
ACACCCTGAAGAAAAAACTCGGCACGCCAATGGGCCGCCAGAGCAAAGGCGTGCCACAGCCGTTCCAGGCCGATGCATGGCGCAGCCAGTCTTCGTTGACCGCGCTGGAAGCCAGCCTCACCGCCGCGAAAACCGTGTGGGAAGGCGTCGACAACAAAGGCCTGCGCGGGCTGTTGCCGGCTGAGCAAAAGCCGTTGGCGGACAAGATCGATGCTGCCTACGCTGCCTCGCTGAAACTGTTCGACAGCACCCAGCGCTCGCTCGGCGAAATGCTCGAAGACGACGCCGGTCGTCAGCAACTCAACGACATCTACGACAGCCTCAACGTCGTCCATCGCCTGCACGAAGGCGAACTGGCCAAGGCGCTGGGCATCCAACTGGGCTTCAACGCCAACGACGGTGACTGATGAGGGCAAGTGCCATGCTGCGACGCCAGGCTCTGACTTTAGCTAGTACGCTGCTGGGAGCAGTGACACTGGGCGGCTGGACGCTGTTCAAACGCAAGGATCAGAGCCCGCTGCTACTGTCGGCGCGCGACGATACCGACGGCAAGCATTACGCCGTCGGCTATCGGCTGGACGGCACGCGGGTGTTCGCCACTGAAGTCGGTCAACGTTGCCACGACATCATCAATCATCCGACGCAGCCGATTGCGCTGTTCGTCGCGCGGCGTCCGGGTACCGAGAGTTACCTGATCGACCTGCGCGACGGCACGTTGCTGCAGACAGTGACCTCGCAGCCGAACCGGCATTTCTACGGGCATGCCGTGGTGCACAAGGACGGCGAGTACCTGTACGCCACCGAAAACGACACGACCGATCCTGGCCGTGGTTTGCTCGGTGTGTACAAGTTCGAAGGCGAGCGACTGGTGCACAGCGGCGAGATTTCCACCCACGGCCTCGGCCCGCATCAGGTGTCGTGGATGCCTGACGGCGAGACGCTGGTGGTGGCCAACGGCGGGATTCGTACCGAAGCGGAAAGCCGCGTCGACATGAACCTCAGCGCCATGGAGCCGAGCCTGGTGCTGATGCAACGCGACGGTACGTTGCTGAGCAAGGAAACCCTCGCCCAGCAGATGAACAGCGTGCGCCATTTGGGTATCGCCAGTGACGGCACCATCGTTGCCGGTCAGCAGTTTATGGGCGCCTCTCACGAGCGTTCGGAGCTGCTGGCGATCAAGCGTCCGGGGCAGCCATTTGTGGCGTTCCCGGTGCCTGAGCATCAGTTGCAGTCGATGGGGCATTACACCGCCAGCGTTGCGGTGCACAGCGAGTTGCGTCTGGTGGCGCTGACCGCGCCGCGGGGTAATCGATTCTTTATCTGGGATCTGGACAGCGGCGAAGTGCGCCTCGATGCACCATTGCCGGATTGCGCGGGTGTCGGTGCGGTGCAGGATGGATTCGTTGTGACCTCCGGTCAGGGCCGTTGCCGCTACTACGATTGCCGTCAGGATGAGCTGCTGGCCAAGCCCCTGGAACTGCCGGCGGGGCTCTGGGACAACCATCTGCACCTGATGGCCTGAACCCCATAGTTAAAGTTAACGCCGTACCTGTGGCGAGGGGATTTATCCCCGTTCGGCTGCGCAGCAGTCGCAAAACCATCCGACACGGTTTAACAGACAGACCGCGTTCGCAGGTTTTGGGGCGGCTTCGCCACCCAACGGGGATAAATCCCCTCGCCACAGGGGGTCATGTCGTCTGAAGTGTAATAAGTGGCAGTTGGATTCCCTGCCGCTCTCGGAGTAATGTTCGGGCCTGTCTCACCTGATTTATCCAAGGAAATGGAAATATGCTGCGTCGCCGCATGCTGATCATGTTGGGTGTTGTCTTGTTGATCGTCCTGGTCTTGGGCGGCTACAAAGCCTTTTCGATCTACACAATGATCCAGGGCTTCTCCAAACCGAAACCGCCGATCAGCGTTGCCGTGGCCACCGCCGCCGAGCGCCCGTGGCAGATGCGCTTGCCCACCGTCGGCACGCTCAAGGCGCTGCAAGGCGTCGAGCTGAGCCTGGAAGTCGCCGGCACCGTCACCGAACTCAAATTTGAATCCGGGCAAAAGGTCAAAGCCGGGCAACCGTTGCTGCAACTCGACAGCGCCGTCGAAACCGCGCTGCTGGAAACCGCCAAGGCTGACCTCGGCCTCGCGCAACTGGACTTCGGCCGTGGCGCGCAACTGGTCGACAGCCGCGCCATCTCCAAAGGCGAGTACGACCGCCTCTCCGCCGTGCTGCAAAAGAACAAAGCCACGGTCAATCAGCTCAACGCCTCGCTGGCGAAAAAACGCATCCTCGCGCCGTTCAGCGGCACCATCGGCATCCGTCAGGTCGACATCGGCGACTACCTCGCCAGCGGCACCAAGATCGCCACGTTGCAGGATTTGAGCAGCCTCTACGCCGACTTCTACCTGCCCGAACAATCAGTGCCGAAACTGGCGATCGGCCAACCGGTGCAAATCTCGGTCTCGGCTTATCCGGGGCAAAACTTCGCCGGCAAGATCAGCGCGATCAACCCGATTGTTGAAAGCACCACGCGCAACATTCTGATCCGCGCCACCCTGGCCAACCCGGACGGCAAATTATTGCCGGGCATGTTCACCAGCCTTGAAGTGTTGCTGCCCGATCCGCAAAGACACATCGTGGTGCCGGAAAGCGCGATCACCTACACCCTCTACGGCAACTCGATCTACGTGGTCGGGCAGAAGAAAGCCGAGGACGGCACCGTCGAAAAGGATGACAAGGGCCAACCAGTACTGATCGCCGAGCGTCGTTTCATCGAAACCGGTGAGCGCCGTGATGGCCTGGTGATGATCAACAAGGGCGTGCAGAGCGGCGAACAAGTGGTGACGGCTGGCCAGATCAAACTGGACAACGGTGCACGCATCGCCATCAGCGACGACAAGACCCTCGGCGAGCAGAACAGTCCGCCTCGCGCCGACTGATCAAGGAATCCCCATGGCTTTTACCGATCCGTTCATCCGCCGCCCGGTGCTCGCCACCGTGGTCAGCCTGTTGATTGTGTTGCTCGGCTTCCAGGCCTGGAGCAAGTTGCCGCTGCGCCAATACCCGCAAATGGAAAACGCCCTGATCACGGTGACCACCGCCTACCCCGGGGCCAACGCCGAAACCATTCAGGGCTACATCACCCAGCCGATGCAACAGAGCCTGGCCAGCGCCGAGGGCATCGATTACATGACCTCGGTCAGTCGGCAGAACTTCTCGGTGATCTCGATCTACGCGCGTATCGGCTCGAACACCGACCGCTTGTTCACCGAGTTGCTGGCCAAGGCCAACGAGGTGAAAAACAAGCTGCCGCAAGACGCCGAAGACCCGGTGCTGAGCAAGGAATCTGCCGACGCTTCGGCGCTGATGTACATCAGCTTTTTCAGCAAGGATTTGAGCAACCCGCAGATCACCGACTACCTGTCGCGGGTGATCCAGCCGAAACTGGCGACGCTGCCGGGCATGGCCGAAGCGGAGATTCTCGGCAATCAGGTGTTCGCCATGCGCCTTTGGCTCGACCCGGTGAAGCTCGCCGGTTTCGGCCTCAGCGCCGCCGACGTGACCAACGCCGTGCGCCAGTACAACTTCCTCTCCGCCGCCGGCGAAGTGAAAGGCGAGTACGTCGTCACCAGCATCAACGCCAATACCGAACTGAAATCCGCTGAGGCTTTTGCGGCGATTCCGCTCAAGGTCAGTGGCGACAGCCGCGTGCTGCTCAGCGATGTCGCGCGGGTAGAAATGGGCGCGGAAAACTACGACTCGATCAGCTCGTTCGGCGGCACGCCGTCGGTGTATATCGGCATCAAAGCCACGCCAGGCGCCAACCCGCTGGATGTGATCAAGGAAGTGCGCAAGCTGATGCCCGAGCTGGAAGCGCAGCTGCCGCCGAACCTGAAAAGCGAAATCGCCTACGATGCCACGCTGTTCATTCAGGCCTCCATCGACGAGGTGGTGAAAACCCTGTTCGAAGCCGTGTTGATCGTGATCGTCGTGGTGTTCCTGTTCCTTGGCGCGTTGCGCTCGGTAGTGATCCCGGTGGTGACCATTCCGCTGTCGATGATCGGCGTGATGTTCTTTATGCAGATGATGGGTTACTCGATCAATCTGCTGACGCTGCTGGCGATGGTGTTGGCCATCGGTTTGGTGGTCGACGATGCGATTGTCGTGGTGGAGAACATTCACCGGCACATCGAGGAAGGCAAAACGCCGTTTGACGCGGCCCTCGAAGGCGCCCGGGAGATCGCCATGCCGGTGGTGTCGATGACCATCACGCTGGCGGCGGTGTATGCGCCGATCGGTTTTCTCACAGGCCTGACCGGGGCGCTGTTCAAGGAGTTCGCGCTGACGCTGGCCGGGGCGGTGGTGATTTCCGGGGTCGTCGCCCTGACCCTGTCGCCGATGATGTGCGCCTTTCTGCTGCGCCACGAACAAAACCCCAGCGGCCTCGCCCATCGTCTCGACCGCCTCTTCGACGGCCTCAAGCGCCGCTACCAGCGCACGCTGCACGGCACGCTGAACACGCGGCCGGTGGTGCTGGTGTTTGCGGTGATCGTGCTGTGCCTGATTCCGGTGTTCCTCAAGTTCACCAAATCGGAGCTGGCGCCGGACGAAGACCAGGGCATCATTTTCATGATGGCCAACGCGCCGCAACCGACCAACCTCGATTACCTGAGCACTTACACCGACGAATTCATCAAGATCTTCAAGGAGTTCCCGGAGTACTACTCTTCGTTCCAGATCAACGGCTACAACGGCGTGCAGGCGGGCATCGGCGGTTTCCTGCTGAAGCCGTGGAACGAGCGCAGCCGCACGCAGATGGAAATTCTTCCCGAAGTGCAGGGCAAACTCGAAGGCATTCCGGGCCTGCAGATTTTCGGCTTCAACCTGCCCTCCCTGCCAGGCACCGGCGAAGGCTTGCCGTTTGAATTCGTGATCAACACCGCCAACGATTACGAACTGCTGTTACAGGTGGCCGACCGGATCAAGAAACGCGCGATGGAGTCGGGCAAGTTCGCCTTCGTCGACCTTGATCTGGCGTTCGACAAACCGGAAGTGGTGGTTGATATCGACCGCGCCAAAGCCGCGCAGATGGGCGTGTCGATGCTCGATTTGGGCAGCACGCTGGCGACGCTGCTGGGCGAGGCGGAAATCAATCGCTTCACCATTGAGGGGCGCAGCTACAAGGTCATCGCTCAGGTTGAACGGCCGTATCGCGATAACCCGGACTGGCTGAACAACTATTACGTGAAGAACACCCAAGGAGAGCTGTTGCCGCTGTCGACGCTGATCAAAGTCACCGATCGTGCGCGACCGCGACAACTCAACCAGTTCCAGCAACTCAACGCGGCGAAGATTTCCGGTTTCCCGCTGGTCAGCATGGGCGAAGCCATCGACACCGTGTTGCAGATCGCCCGCGAAGAAGCGCCGGCCGGGTTTGCCTTTGACTATGGCGGCGCCTCGCGGCAGTTCGTGCAGGAAGGCAGCGCGTTGTGGGTGACGTTTGCCTTGGCACTGGCGATCATTTTTCTGGTGCTCGCGGCGCAGTTCGAGAGCTTCCGTGATCCGCTGGTGATTCTGGTGACGGTGCCGTTGTCGATCTGCGGGGCGCTGATTCCGCTGTTTCTTGGCTGGTCGAGCATGAACATCTACACGCAGGTCGGGCTGGTGACGTTGATCGGTTTGATCAGTAAACACGGGATCTTGATCGTCGAATTCGCGAACCAGTTACGCAAGGACAAAGGCCTGACCGCGCGCGAGGCGGTGGAGGAAGCGGCGGCGATTCGTTTGCGCCCGGTGCTGATGACCACGGCGGCGATGGTGTTTGGCATGGTGCCACTGATTCTGGCGACCGGTGCGGGCGCTGTGAGTCGGTTCGATATCGGCATGGTGATCGCGACGGGGATGTCGATCGGCACGCTGTTCACCCTGTTTGTATTGCCGTGCATCTACACCCTGCTGGCAAAACCCGATCCCAAGTAACCCCGATATCCCCCTGTGGGAGCGGGCTTGCTCGCGAAGGCGTTGGGCCGATCAATGCACATATCGACTGAGACACCGCATTCGCGAGCAAGCCCGCTCCCACATTTTGACCTACGCACGCTGTTTGTATTGCGGTGCATTCCCACCCTGCTGGCAAAGCCCGATCCCAAGTATCACCGATATCCCCCTGTGGGAGCGGGCTTGCTCGCGAATGCGGTGGGTCAATTAATGCACATGTCGACTGACACACCGCATTCGCGAGCAAGCCCGCTCCCACATTTTGGCCTGTGTGCGGCAATAAGATTTGGGTTGCCGTGCATCTACACTCTGCTGGCGAAACCCGCTCCCGAGTAACACCGGTATCCCCCTGTGGGAGCGAGCAAGCCCGCTCCCACATTTTGGCCTGTGTGCGGCATTAAGATTTGGGTTGCCATGCATCTACACCCTGCTGGCAAAACCTGACAAAGCTTAAGATCAAAAGATCGCAGCCTTCGGCAGCTCCTACATTGCAATGCATCTTCTGTAGGAGCTGCCGAAGGCTGCGATCTTTTGATTCTCAAAAAAAAGGCCTCGCATCTGCGAGGCCTTTTATTTTGGCTTCAATCGGTTCAACTTTGCGGCCTCATTCCCTGTGCCATCCCGAACATGAACAGCAATAAATCATGGTCGGGTTTGGTCGCCACGGAGGCTTTCGCCACCCGTGGTATTGCGCAGTGCTCGCCCTCTACGGACGCACCGATGACCTGCATGCGTGGCTGCTCCCAGGCAGCCACCGCCAATGAAGCAACTGCCAAGGCCCCTACCAAGAACAAACCTCGTGCAATTTCGAGTTTCATCGCTATAAACCTTTGATAGCGCTGCCAAACGCCGTCTCGTAAAAGTAGACGAGTTTCTTCCAGTCAGCATCGCTGAACGACGAATGGCGGCGCATTTGTTTCATGTCATGGGAGGCGGCGCGATAGGCGGTCAGACGCTGACGGCACTTCTCCAGATCGATCAAGGCCACTTCAACCTTGGCCGAATCCCCCTCGCCGGTTACCCGTACAAAAACGTGTTTAATGTAGATGCAGCTGTGCTGCCAACGGCCCTTGTGCATGCGCGCCATGTTTTCGGCAAGGTCTTTGAGCACGCGCTCATACACCGCTTCGCCGTACTGCGCACGACCACCGGCGGCTTCCCACTTTTCCAGCTCGTCAAAGCCGTCCAGGGATTTGGTCACCAGCAGCGCACGCCACTTGTATTGCGGATCCGGCTGGGCACCGCAGAACACGATCTCCGGCACACGCACGCCGAGCTTGCTGACGCCGGTCAGGGCATCCAGCTCACGCAATACGGTCGGACGGCCAAACGGGTGCAGCCAGCTACGATAAATGTGTCCGGTCTGGCGCTTGGCATACAGCAGTTGACCATCACGCCCCACGACTCGCTGAACACCACTTTGGCCACCACGGCGGACATTGGGTTCTTCTACCCATTCGCCTTGCTGGTTCCAGTAGTAGTCGAAACGATCCTGCGGAGCGACGTCCGTCTCTGCTGCAAATTGCACTGCCATCCTGCTACCTCTTGCGTAATACGTAGACCCGCCACATCGCGTATAGCGGGATAAAATCCAATTGTTCCTGAATGCGGAAACCGGCGGCTTCGAATTCTTTCTCGACCGTAGCGGCCGGTAACACAAAACGGTTCTGGTAACCTTCCTGCCCACGTTTTGCCTCGGAGCGCTTGCGCTTCCAGGACTTGAAATTGCCATCCACCCACAGCGAAATAATCACGCTGTCACGGGTCACACGCTCGAATTCACGCAGGATCGCCATCCGATGCTCGGCTTCACCGATGTGATGCAGCAGGCGCATGCAGAAAATGCTGTCGACGGCGTTATCCGGTAAAGCGATGTCGAACGCGGAGGTGTGCAAGGGCTGTACCCTTTTCACCACATCAGCCGGTTGCGCCTGCATCGCGGTCTTGATCATTGATTCGGAGTTGTCCGCACCGATGATTACCCGATTCGACTTTTCCGCCAGCATCGGCCAGAAACGGCCTGCACCGCAGGGCAAATCCAGCACCAGCCCCGGCTCGCCGGCCAGAGTCAGCGCCTTGCGGGCCAACTGAACATCGCGCCAATGGGACAAGCGGCGCCCCAGATTGGCTTGATGCTTGTGCAGATATTTCTGCGCATGGTTGTCGTCGTACTTTTCGGAAAAATCGAGCTTGATCGGGCCGGCCATCACCAGGACTCCTGAATTACTGATGCCCCCACCTTAGGGATGGGGGTGTCAGTGTCAGGTCATCCAATTGTGAAAATTTCGTTGGGTAAACCACCAAACTATTTCAGAGTTATACAGGATTTAGACAGGTAAGCGGGAGTAGCGCAGGGCCACTACGGGCTTCAAAGTTTGCCAAGATCCACTTCGAAGCGGCAGCCATTGGGTTCCATCGTGCTCAAACTGACGCTCCAGCCCTCGTTCTCGCAGATGCGCTGCACCAGCGACAATCCGAGTCCCAGACCCTCGCCGCGTTTCTCGGCCCCGCGCACGAAAGGCTGAAACATCGCCTCGCGTTTTTCCTCCGGAATGCCCACGCCGGAATCTTCGACGATAAAGCCGTTGCCCGTCAGCGTCAGGCGAATAAAACCTTTTTCGGTGTAGTGGCAGGCGTTGCGCAACAGGTTGCCCATCACCGCCCCCAACAAGGTCGCATTGAAACGGGTCTGCGTTGGTTGTCCGGCGGCGAAATCCAGCCTCAAGCCCTTGGATTCAATCGGCTCACGCCACACACACAGTAACCCTTCAGCGACTTGCGAGAGGCTTTGCTGAGGTGCTGCACCCGCGTCTTCACGCTGGGCTCGGGCGAGCATCAGAAAGGTTTGCACCAGTTCGCGCATTTCTTCACTGGCGCGGGCGATGCGCTCGACCTGCGAACGTCCCCGTGCGTCGATGGCCGGGTTTTCCAGCAGCAGCTCACAGGAACTGGCCAGAACCATCAACGGCGTGCGCAGCTCATGGCTGACGTCGCTGGTAAACAGCCGCTCACGGGTCAGGGCCTGACGCAGGCGCCCCAGCGTGGCATCAAATGCCACCGCCAGTTCCCCGACTTCGTCAGCGGCATAATCCGGCGCCAACGGTGGCGCCAGCCCGAGCAATTGGTCGCGATGGCGAACCTGACGCGCCAGGCGCACCACCGGTGCCATTACCTTGCGCGCGAGCACCCAGCCGAGGAACACCGCCAGCGCCAGACTGAGCACAAAGCCCACCAGCACCACGGCGAACAGCACGCGCTCGCGCTCTTCGAAATCACTTTGATCCTGCAGCAGCACATAACGCCGACCGTCGACGATCTCGACCATCGCGTGATACGACAGCTGCTCGCGGAACACTTCGTGAAAACCGGAATCAAGGTGACGCAGATCTTTCGGCAACTCGAAATCGCCCGGCCCGCCGCTGAAATAGAACAATTGATCCGGCTCAGGCCGATGGCTCCAGTCCGAAACGTTGTCCATCAACAGCAAGCGCTGCAAGTCGCCGCCCAGGCCCGCCGAAATCAGTTTCTCCTCGACCAGATGCACCGTGGCGACAATGCCCATGGCAAACGCGCCGGCTACCAGCGCACTCATCAGTGCAAAAGCGATAATGATCCGTTGCGAAAGGCTCTGTCTAAACTCCATTACGCATCGGCCAGGCGGTAACCCACGCCGTGCACGGTATGCAGCAGTGGTTTGGCGAACGGTTTATCGATCACTTGACGCAACTGGTGCACATGACTGCGCAGGCTGTCGCTGTCCGGGCAGTCGTCGCCCCACAGCGCTTCTTCGAGCACTTCGCGACGCAATACGTGCGGGCTCTTCTGCATCAACACCGCGAGCAATTTGAGGCCCACCGGGTTGAGCTTGAGCAGTTTGCCTTCGCGGGTCACTTCCAGCGTGTCGAGGTCGTAATTCAGCTCGCCAACCTGCAACGCCCGGCGTCCGCCACCTTGCGCGCGGCGCATCACCGCTTCGACCCGCGCGGCCAGTTCGGACAAAGCGAACGGTTTGATCAGGTAATCGTCGGCACCGGACTTGAAGCCCTGCAAACGGTCGTCGAGCTGATCGCGGGCGGTGAGCATTATCACCGGAGTGTCGCGGCGCGCATCTTCACGCAGGCGCTTGCACAGGGTGTAGCCGTCGATGCCCGGCAACATGATGTCGAGAATGATCAGGTCGTAATGTTCGGTCGCGGCCAGATGCAGGCCCGACAGGCCGTCCTGCGCGCAATCGACGGTATAGCCCTTGAGGCCAAGATAATCGGCCAGATTGGCGAGGATGTCGCGGTTGTCTTCGACCACCAGAATTCGCATGGGCACCTCTTCCGTACACAGTAATGGCCGTCTTGGCCCGCGCAGCTTACGGCCAAGTGTGGCTGACGGCTAGGCGTGTGTTGGGTTGTTTTGCGAGAAAAACGTTCATTGTGGCCGCCAACGTTTTTTTCACTTTCGATTAACAAATCAGCGACGCCAGCGCGCGCAGACTCCCCGCGGTTGCGCTCCTCAGAACACACTTACCGACCAAGGAATTACCCATGGTGTCGACCTCTGCCCGCCCCGCTCCCCGGCCGCTGAATTTCTGGTGGTGCCTGGGAATACCCGCTGTTGCGGCGATCATTCTGGTACTGCTCGAACTGACCGATCTGGACATGTACCTGGCTCAACTGTTTTACGACCCGGTCGCGGGTGATTTCATCGGGCGACACAGTTACTTCCTCGAAGACATCCTGCATGACCGCGCCAAGGAGGTGGTGATTGCGTTTTCGGTGTTTGCGATCTTTGGTTTCATTGGCGCGTTTTTTATAGAGCGGCTGAAACCGTTCAAGCGTGAACTGGGCTGTCTGGTGCTGTCGCTGGGGCTGGCGACTTCGTTTGTCACGCCGGTCAAAGCCATGACGGCGGTGCAATGCCCGTGGAGCCTTGAACAGTTTGGTGGCCATGAGACTTATAGCAAGCTCATGGAACACCGTCCGCAGACCGACAAGCCGGGGCGTTGCTGGCCGGGTGGGCATGCGGCTACCGGGTTTACCTTGTTTGCGCTGTTTTTCGTGCTGCGTGATCGTCGTCCACGTTTGGCCAGGCAGGCGTTTATCTTTGCCTTTGCGTTGGGTTCGGTGTTTTCGATCAGCCGGATGATGCAGGGTGCGCACTTCTTTTCGCACAACGTGTGGACGGCGATTTTCTGCTGGCTGATTTGTCTGGGGTCGTATTACTGGGTGCTGTATCGCCCGGCGGTGAGGGCTGAGGCCGTGGTCAAAGCACAACCAATCAGCGCCTGAAACACAAACCAACTGTGGGAGCGGGCTTGCTCGCGAAGGCGTCGGTTAAGCCAACATAAATGTTGAATGACACACCGCTTTCGCGAGCAAGCCCGCTCCCACATGGGTCGTATGTGAAGCTGAAAATTGGACTGATTTATCTGGGGTCATATTACTGGGTGCTGCATCGCCCGGCGGTGAGGGCTGAGGCAGTCGTCAAAGCACAACCCGTCAGCGCCTGAAACACAAACCCAACTGTGAGAGCGGGCTTGCTCGCGAAGGCGTCAGTTCAGCCAACATAAATGTTGAATGACACACCGCTTTCGCGAGCAAGCCCGCTCCCACAGGGGTTATGTGGGAAGCTTAAAATCTGGCAATAAAAAACCCCGCTGACTCGCGTCAGCGGGGTTTTTCGTTACGGGGGTAAGGCTCGCTTACATCATGCCGCCCATGCCACCCATGCCGCCCATGTCTGGCATGCCGCCGCCAGCGCCGCCGTCTTTCTTCGGCGCGTCAGCTACTGCAGCTTCGGTGGTCAGGATCAGACCGCCGATCGACGATGCAGCTTGCAGAGCGGAACGAGTCACCTTGGTTGGATCCAGGATGCCCATTTCGATCATGTCGCCGTATTCGCCAGTTGCAGCGTTGTAACCGAAGTTACCGGTGCCGTTCTTGACTTCGTTGACTACAACGCTTGGCTCGTCGCCGCTGTTGGCAGCGATCTGACGCAGCGGAGCTTCAACAGCGCGGCGCAGAACAGCGATACCAACGTCCTGATCAGCGTTGTCGCCTTTCAGGTCGTTCAGGGTTTGCAGAGCGCGGATCAGCGCAACGCCACCGCCAGGTACCACGCCTTCTTCAACGGCTGCACGGGTTGCATGCAGGGCGTCTTCAACGCGGGCTTTCTTCTCTTTCATTTCTACTTCGGAACCAGCGCCAACCTTGATCACTGCAACGCCGCCGGACAGCTTGGCCAGACGCTCTTGCAGTTTTTCACGGTCGTAGTCCGAGGAAGTTTCAGCAGCCTGGGCACGGATCTGAGTGATGCGCGCCTGGATGTCTGCTTCAACGCCAGCACCGTCAACGATGATGGTGTTTTCCTTGGAGATGCTGACCTTTTTAGCGCTACCCAGGTTTTCCAGGGTTGCTGCTTCCAGGCTCAGGCCGATTTCTTCGGAGATAACAGTACCGCCGGTCAGAACAGCGATGTCCTGCAGCATGGCCTTGCGACGATCGCCGAAGCCTGGAGCCTTGACGGCTGCGACTTTAACGATGCCACGCATGTTGTTCACAACCAG
>NZ_JBIVJB010000082.1:0-21650 GCF_044750025.1 Pseudomonas sp. NPDC088885
CAGTTGTCGGTGACGACGAAGGTCATTTCTAATTTTCTCCTCAGGCGGCGGCAGCGTTGCCCCTTCACGGTTGGGGTCGCCAGGTTCGGGAGCGATACCTGCTGGCCAGGCTATTAGCCAGCAGCATCCCAAACCGCGCGAGATTCTAACAGCTTGAAGCCGTTTGCGTTATATCCGCTTCTTCAGTGCTTATATCCGGTTCTTCAGGGCATAGAGCATTTCGAGCGCACGGCGTGGTGTCAGGTCGTCCAGATCCAGTTTAGCCAGCTCATCGAGAACCGGGTGCGGCAGGCTGGCAAACATATCGCTTTGCTGCGGCGTCGCCGGTTTGCCCTTGGCCGCCGGTTTCGGCGCTTCATGGGGCAACGCGGTTTCTTCCAGTCGGCTCAGGTGCTCGCGGGCCCGCACGATCACTTCGCTTGGCACACCGGCCAATTGCGCCACCGCCAGGCCGTAGCTCTGGCTGGCAGGCCCCGGCAGCACGTGGTGAAGGAAGACGATGCGTTCGTTGTGCTCGGTCGCGTTGAGGTGAACGTTGGCCACCAACGGCTCAGCTTCCGGCAGCACGGTCAGTTCAAAGTAGTGAGTGGCGAACAGCGTGTAGGCGCGTAGATGCGCCAGACGCTCAGCAGCCGCCCATGCCAGCGACAGACCGTCGAAGGTGCTGGTGCCGCGACCGACTTCGTCCATCAGCACCAAACTGCGTTCGGTGGCGTTGTGCAGAATGTTGGCGGTTTCGCTCATTTCGACCATGAAAGTCGAACGACCACCGGCGAGGTCATCGCTGGAGCCGATCCGGGTGAAGATGCGGTCGACCAGCGACAGTTCGCAGCTGGCCGCTGGCACGAAGCTGCCGATGTGCGCCAACAGCACGATCAACGCGGTTTGGCGCATGTAAGTGGATTTACCGCCCATGTTCGGGCCGGTGATCACCAGCATGCGCGTGTTGTCATCGAGGCTCAGATCGTTGGCCACGAACGGCGTGGTCAGCACTTGCTCGACCACCGGGTGACGACCCTGAGTAATGCGCATGCACGGCTCGCTGACGAAACGCGGGCAGTTCAGATCGAGGTTCAGCGCACGCTCGGCGAGGTTGCTCAGCACGTCGAGTTCGGCAAGCGCCGCAGCGGTGTCCTGCAACGGTGGCAACTGGCTGATCAAGTCTTCCAGCAGCGCTTCGTAGAGCATTTTCTCGCGGGCGAGGGCGCGGCTCTTGGCCGACAGCGCCTTGTCTTCAAACGCTTTCAGCTCAGGCGTGATGAAACGCTCGGCGCCTTTCAGGGTTTGCCGGCGAATGTAATCCGCTGGCGCCGACTCGGCCTGCTTGCTCGGCAACTCGATGAAGTAGCCGTGAATGCGGTTGTAGCCGACTTTCAGGTGGCTCAGGCCGGTACGGGCCTTCTCGCGGGCTTCGAGATCGATAAGGAACTGGCCGGCGTTTTCGCTCAGCGATTGCAGCTCGTCGAGTTCGCTGTCGTAACCGGTTTTCAACACGCCGCCGTCACGGATCACCGCCGGTGGGTTGTCGATGATGGCTTTGGCCAGCAGCGCCGCCAGTTCCGGGTAAGTGCTGGTGGTGGTCGCCAGACCTTGCAGGTGCGGCGCTTCCAGATCAGTCATCGCCACTTGCAGCTCTGGCAGGGCGCCGAGGGCGTCGCGCAGGCGGGCCAGGTCACGAGGACGGGCATTGCGCAGGCCGATCCGCGCAAGAATCCGCTCGATGTCGCCAATTTCCTTGAGCTGTGGCTGCAGCTTTTCGAAACGGTAGCGATCGAGCAGGCAAGTGATCGAGGTCTGGCGCGCCAGCAACACGGTCAGGTCGCGCAACGGACGGTTCAACCAACGCGTCAGCAGACGGCTGCCCATCGCGGTCTGGCAACGATCGACCACCGATTGCAACGTGTTGTCGCGGCCACCGGCCAGGTTAGTGTCGAGCTCGAGGTTGCGACGGCTCGCGCCGTCGAGCACCACGGTGTCATCGAGACGTTCGTGACGCAGGCTGCGCAAATGGGGCAGGGCGGTGCGCTGGGTTTCTTTGGCGTAGGCCAGCAGGCAACCGGCAGCGCCGATGGCCAGCGTCAGATTCTCGCAACCGAAGCCTTTCAGATCCTGAGTGGAAAACTGTTGGCAGAGGCTTTTCAGCGCCGAATCACGCTCAAAATCCCACGGCGCACGACGGCTGACGCCACGGCGTTTTTCCGCTGGCAGGTCGCGTGGCCAGTCGTCCGGGATCAACAACTCAACCGGGTTGACGCGCTCCAGTTCCGCCAGCAGGTTTTCCCAACCCTTGATTTCCAGCACGCTGAAGTTGCCGCTGGTGATGTCCAGCACGGCCAGACCAAACAGACGCTCGTCCCCCAACAGCGCGGCGATCAGGTTGTCGCGGCGCTCATCGAGCAGCGCCTCGTCGCTGACCGTTCCCGGCGTGAGAATCCGCACGACCTGGCGATCAACCGGGCCTTTGCTGGTGGCCGGGTCGCCGACCTGCTCGCAAATCACCACGGATTCGCCGAGCTTGACCAGTTTCGCCAGATAACCTTCCGCCGCGTGGTAAGGAATCCCACACATCGGAATCGCCTGCCCCGCCGACTGCCCGCGCGCGGTCAGGGTGATGTCGAGCAACTTGGCAGCCTTCTTCGCGTCTTCGTAGAAGATCTCGTAGAAGTCGCCCATGCGGTAGAACATCAGCTGATCCGGGTGCTGATTCTTCAGCCGCCAGTATTGCTGCATCATCGGAGTATGGGAGGACAGATCTGAAATTGCTTTATTCATCAGAGGTTTAGCTATACCGAGAAAATGTGTCGGGGCAGAGGTGCAGGCCCCTGAGTTGATTCAGTGGGCGGAGTATGAAGTTTTTTTGAAGTGGATGCAGCAACGCGCCGCCGCTCGGGCTGGCATTGTGTCCTATAGTGCCGAAAAGCTATCGAATCATCGGAGTTCGTGGGTTGAAGGTCAGTTGAGGAAGCGGCGTGGAACAGTCTGAAGGCATCGGCTCGGGATCGTCATCGAGCGATTGTTACTACGATGCAGAAAAAATGACCCTCACTCGGGCGCAGCAGTCGGTCATTCTGGGCAGTAATGAGAGTGATCTGTTGTTGGCGCTGATTGCCGGGGTAACGGACAAGGAGCAGCTGATTTCGCGGGTCTGGGGTGAGCGCGGGCTGGTGATTTCCGACAGCAGTTATTACAAGACCCTGCACATGCTGCGCACGCATTTTGCTGATGTCGGTTTGCCGCGTGACAGCCTCAAGACGTTGCCGCGCCGGGGCGTGGTGCTGTTGTGTGAGATCCGTTTGATCAGCGCAGAGGTGCCTGAGTCCGTACCCGCAGCGCCGGCGGTCATCTCGGTGACGAAGCCGCGGCGCCGCTATTGGCGTTTTCTGCTGCCTGCATTGGTTGTACCGGCTATCGCGCTTCCTTTGTTTTACGCCTACCTGATGTTTAAAAAACCAGCCGACCTGGAAGAGTGGAAACTCATCTGGCAAGACGGTGATGCGCAGTTGTATGTGGAAGAAAGTGAAAAGATGTCCAAGGACGCGATTGTAAAAGCACTCGGCGAGTTTGAACCGCCCATTGTGTTATCCGACATTAATTATTATGTAAGAAAGCCGCTCTCCCAGTTATTGATCAAGTGCGTCAAGCCTGAAAGTAAAGGGGAGGCCATATGCGTGAATTACCAGCTCGTTGGAAAAAAATAATCGCATTGATGGCAATCGCCTCTGTGTTGGTTTTCGGTGGACTGGTGGTCAGGTATTTCTACTTGATCAATCGTGATATTCCACGTGCACCGTGTTTTGCTTCTATTGACTTCGTTCATACCCATGATCACAAAGTCCGCTGGCATGGTGTCGGTGATATGACGATTGATCCAAAGGAAGGCGCTCTCTATGTGTATTACGTAGTGAAAACGCCAGAGGGGAAAGTTTATACCTATGATCGAAAGTTCGACATTGCCCTGACGCATCTGGACACTTCAAGGTTTCTGTTCAAAACCCGTTCAGTAGTGAAATTCGATGCCGATACCGCTGGAGATGAACTGCCGTTTATGGAGCGAGGCTTTCAAGGCGGCATGGTCACCTTCAATTACTTCTCCGATGCCGAGTACTACTACAACATCAACAACCTGATCAATGGTGTCTGCCACGTCCCTCGCTGACTCAGCCCCCGGCGCGACTAAGTAAGACTGAGTAAGACGCCAGTAAGGCCACGACAGCCCCACATTGTTAATGTCATTCCCCGTAGGAGCTGCCGAAGGCTGCGATCTGTTGATCTTGATTCCGTTAAAACAAAATCAACAGATCGCAGCCTTCGGCAGCTCCTACAAAGGAAGCGATTCAAGCCAACAGCCTCTGCGACGGCACCGGAGAGTCCGCGCATTTCGGCTGTTTTTATTGCCTTGAAGAATGTGACGATGTTTAGAGTGTTGAGGGGTTTTATACATGCTCTGGTTTTGTGTGCGCAGTGCATATGGCGTTCAGGCTCCAGTCTGGAAACGATCAATTGCGATAAACAGACAAGGCACTGTGTTTGTTGCGGCGGCGGTGGGTGGGAAAGAAAAAGAGGTAAGTATTTCCACACTGTCAGAACGGATCCCGGTATTGCTGTGTTTTGATCATGTTTATGTGCCGATGGCGTGGATGGTCGAACACTTTCCTATGTGCAAGGCACGTTGTCGCGACATGGTCATGGCAGCGTTAACTGCGATACAAAGAAACTTGAACTGTCGCGATGCCTGGTCTCGCGTCAGTTATCTCCGTGGGAATTATGGCGAGAAAAGTTACTTGGGGTATGCCTCATGAAACTGAGTCTTTTCTGCAGTCTGTCCCTCGCAGTCAGCGGCGTATTTATCATTGAAAACTCATTCGCCGACTCGCGACAAAGTTGCGCCGAGCGCCGCGCTGAACTTATTCGCCAAATAGACCGTGCAGAAGCGGCGGATAACGTTTATCGCCAGGCCGGACTTGAGCAGGCGCTGGCCAATGTCGAGCGTTATTGCCGAGAGCCCTCTGCCGAGGATGATCATTCAAGAGCGATTCGCAAGGCAGAAGCCGAAGTGCGGCGCCGACAAAACCATCTGAAAGCAGCGCGTCAGTACGGCGATGTGAAAGTCATCAAGAAGCACGAAGCCAGGCTCGAACGCGCCGAGGAAAAATTGAAGCGGCTTGTGGATGAGTGACAGCCGCCGTTGTGAACGATGTATGTGTCAATGACCTCAGGAAACCTTCAAATGAAAACCGCAGTGATCTTCGCTTCAATCTTTACCTCAGCCATTATGCTCACCGGTTGTACCGCCACCGATTGGGTACACGCCGCCGGTGGCATCATGGGCGCCAAAGACGATTACGACAAAAAGGCGCGCAATGATCGGATCAAGCGCGCCAACGCGGCGGCTCGACGCGTCAAATATTGATTTATGCGTTTTGTATGCGCATTTTATGCAATTCGGCATTTGTCTTGAGGTAAAACTTCAAGCACTATGCGCGTTATGCAAAAACGCAACGTAGCAACCGTCTTAAGAGCACTGCTTGATCAGCACGGGATCTCCCCCACGGAGCTTCACCGTCGCACCGGCGTGCCGCAATCCACTCTCTCGCGAATTCTCAGCGGGAAGATCGTCGATCCCTCGGATAAACATATCTCGAAGATCGCCGAGTACTTCGCCGTGAGCACCGACTTGTTGCGCGGGCGCGCGGATGCGCCGCCGGCGAGCGCTGGCGCGCGCAACAACGATGTGCACGCGGAACTCAAGGACATAAGCCTGTGGGACGACGACACCCCGGTCGATGATGACGAGGTGTCGGTACCGTTTCTTCGCGAGGTTGAATTGGCGGCTGGATCAGGAAGATTCATCGTGGAAGAGAGCGAGCGCTCTAGTCTGCGCTTCGGCAAGCGCAGCTTGCGCCATAACGGTGTGCAATTTGACCAGGCCAAATGCGTGACCGTGCGCGGCAACAGCATGTTGCCGGTGCTGCGTGACGGCGCCACCGTCGGCGTCAACGCCGGCAAATGCGGCATCGGCGACATCATCGATGGCGACCTTTATGCAATCAACCACAACGGTCAATTGCGGGTGAAGCAACTCTATCGCCTGCCCACCGGCATCCGTTTGCGCAGCTTCAATCGCGACGAACATCCGGACGAGGACTACAGCTTCCAGGAAATCCAGGAAGAGCAGATCGTCATCATTGGTCACGTCTTCTGGTGGGGCATGTACGCCCGATAAGCAGATCACCGTCAGATAAAACCCGCCCCTCGGCGGGTTTTTTTTCGCCTCGAAAAAGCCACCAAGGCCTTTAACCACGCGGCTTTTAATGCACTCGTGCATTTCTGGCGCATAAATAAATGCATTTATGCATTGACTGTATATGCATCCATGCATATTCTTGCCACCAAGCCGCTCGACAAAGCGGCTGGCAAGACAAGCTCTTTAGTTCGACAAGAACAGGCAGCGATGAACCGGCCTCAACGGTTCAGAGGGTTGGCAACTGACCCGGGTGTGCAGCGTAAAGCACCAGAAGCAGTTATCCGGCGGGCAGGGACCGCGGTCGGAAATACAATCTGAATGGACTCGTACCGCGCCAGTAGCGCCGAAAAGTCAGCTTCCTTCTTGGTTACGGGAATTGAAGGGAGGCGAAGGAGCGCATTACTGAAACGCCTGGCGGGTGACTGCCGGGCTTTTTGGAATGCCTGCCGGAATATCGGGAAGCAGCTCCTGATCAGTCAATTCTAATTGACAGACATAAACAGCCTTGGCTGAAAAACCATCAATAGGAAATAGAATGAATCGTTACGTACTCACAATATCCTCGAGTCACATCGTCGTTCTTCAGGTACTGGATACGGATGGAGAACCGCCTGCCGTGCCTGCCAATGAACCCGCTGCGGCGTGGCGAGATGTCACCGGTGACACCACAGCGCAACCAGGAATGAAGATGGAGTATGGCCCATACGGAGTGACGTTTACTGCACTCACTGCCGATGAAAAAGAGCGTGTCACAAAAGGGCGTATGCAAGAACGGTTTGACCAGGCTGCGCAGTGGATGACGTTCAACCCACTGCAATACAAAGTGGATCTGGGCACTGCCACTCCGTCAGAAGAGGCAGCGTTGGTTGCCTATAAGCAGTACTACGTAGCCCTCAGCGAAGTAACAAACCAAAACACCTTTCCCGAAATCAACTGGCCTGTTGCACCTTTTTGATTGCAGGAATTTCAGGATTGCACTTCAGGAGCGCATTACTGAAAAGCCTGGCGGGTGACTGCCGGGCTTTTTGGAATGCCTGCCTCAAGAGAAACCGTTTGAACCAACTCACATCACTCATCAAATCCTCAAGGAGGCGTGACATGACAAACGAGCAACAAGCATTGGCAGACATGCCGATCTGGCTGGTCATCCTCCTTGCCGTGGTGGGCGGGGTGTCCGGCGAAATGTGGCGCGCTGACAAAGAGGGCGCCCGTGGCTGGTCGCTGATGCGCCGCCTGGCCCTGCGCTCCGGCGCCTGCATGATCTGCGGTGTCTCAGCAATCATGCTGCTGTATGCCGCTGGCATGTCGATTTGGGTCGCTGGCGCTTTTGGTTGCCTGACTGCGATGGCCGGGGCCGATGTGGCGATCGGACTTTATGAACGCTGGGCGGCGAAGCGGATTGGCGTCTGCGAAATTCCGCCGCGCGATCCGCAGTAATTCTGCATTTTCTGCCGCCCTTCAATACTGAAGCTGCTGCCAAAAATTCCACAGCGGAGCAATTCCAGGTGGGAGCGGGCTTGCTCGCGAAAGGGCGGGCACGTTCAACATCGATGGTGACTGACACGGCGCCTTCGCGAGCAAGCCCGCTCCCACAGTGGAACTGTGGAGTCTGCTGAAAAACACTCTTAATCCGGAACACCTCCATGAAGATCACCCCGATCCTCACGCAATTGCGTGCGCAATGCCCCAGCCTGGCCGATCACATTTCGGTGGGGGGCGATCTGGCGTTGTTGCAGGGCAACTCCGCTCTGCCGACACCTTCGGCCCACGTGCTGCCGCTCGCCGATCTGGCCAGCAATAGCACCGCACAAAACCTCACCACCCAACCGATCCGCGACCGCTTTGAAATCGTCCTGGCACTTGATGCCAGCGACCCTACAAAAGCGATGGATCTGTTGCACGACCTGCGCGCCGAACTGTGGCGTGCGCTGGTGGGTTTCAAGCCCGATACCGACTACAGCGCCATCGTCTACGACGGCGGTGAACTGCTGTCGATCAACAGCAGCCGGGCGTTTTACCGGCTGCGTTTTTTTGCCGAGTTCCAGCTCGGCCGCAATCTGCCGAGTCAGCCTGCGGAGAGTTGGCACGAACGCGAACTGGACGGTTTGTCGTCCTTCACCGGGGCCACCGTGCGGGTCGATGCGATCGACCCGGCCGACCCCAATCTGAAACGCCCGGGCCCCGATGGGCGCGTGGAAATGACTTTCTCTGGAGACGTAACCCCATGAGCAATCGCATCACCGTACTGCCGGCCGCCGGCCGCGTCGTACCTGACCCGGAGGCGGGCGATCTGCTGCCGCTGGAAGGCCGTGAAGTGCTGGACAGCGCCTGGTGGCGCCGACGTCTGGCCGACGGCGATATCACCCTCAAAACCGCAACCGCTAAACAAAAGGGAGCCAAATAATGGCGATCGGATTCAGCAACATCCCCGCGGACATTCGTGTACCGCTGTTCTATGCCGAAATGGACAACTCGGCCGCCAATAGCGCGAGCTCGACTCTGCGTCGTTTGATCGTCGCTCAGGTCAACGACAACATTACGCCGACCGAGGTCGGCAAACTGGTGTTGGTCTCCAGCGTTGCGCTGGCCAAAAGCATCGGCGGTCAGGGCTCGATGCTCGCCGCGATGTACGAGACCTTCCGCAAGGCTGACCCGATCGGCGAGATCTGGTGCCTGCCGCTGCACAACGCTGAAGGCGCGGTCGCCAAAGGCGTGCTGACCCTGACCGGCGCCGCCACTCAGGCTGGCGTGCTGAATCTGTATGTCGGCGGCGTGCGAGTGCAAGCCACCGTGGTCAACGGTGCTACCGCCACTCAGGCCGCCACCGCGCTGGCGCAGAAAATCAACGCCACGGCCGACCTGCCGGTGAGCGCTGCCGCTGCCGAAGGTGTGGTGACCCTGAACGCCAAATGGACGGGCGACAGCGGCAACGACATCAACCTGCAATTCAATCGTCTGGGCAAGAGCAACGGCGAAGAAACTCCGGCCGGTCTGACCGCCGCAATCACCGCCATGACCGGCGGCGCCGGTGTGCCGGATCAAGTCGAAGCCATCGCCGCACTGGGTGATGAGCCGTTCGAATTCATCGCGTTGCCGTGGTCAGATCTGTCGACGCTCAACACCTGGCAAGCGGTCATGGATGACAGCACCGGTCGCTGGTCGTGGGCCAAGCAATTGTTCGGTCACGTCTACAGCGCCAAGCGCGGCACCGTTGGCACATTGGTTGCCGCTGGCCAGGCGCGCAACGACCAGCACATGACCATTCAGGCGCTGGAGCCGGGCGTTCCGCAACCGTTCTGGGTACAAGCCGCTGCATTGGCTGCACGCACCGCCGTATTCATCTCCGCCGACGCCAGCCGTCCGACGCAAAGCGGCAGTCTGCCGGGTGTCGACCCTGCGCCGGCGAGTGAGCGTTTCACCCTGACCGAGCGTCAGTCGCTGCTCAACTACGGCATCGCCACCGCGTACTACGAAGGCGGCTACGTGCGCATCCAGCGTTCGATCACCACCTACCAGAAAAACGCTTACGGCCAGGCCGACAACTCCTATCTGGACAGCGAAACCATGCACCAGTCGGCGTTCATCGTGCGCCGTCTGCAAAGCGTGATCACCAGCAAATACGGTCGGCACAAACTGGCTTCCGACGGCACCCGCTTCGGCGCCGGCCAGCCGATCGTCACGCCGAGCACCATTCGCGGAGAGCTGATTGCGCAGTACGCCAAACTCGAACTGGAAGGTCACGTGGAGAACGCCGAGCTGTTCGCCGAGCACCTGATCGTCGAGCGCGACGTGCAGGATCCGAGCCGCGTGAACGTGTTGTTCCCGCCGGATTACATCAACGGTCTGCGCGTGTTCGCACTGCTCAACCAATTCCGTCTGCAGTACGACGACGCGGCTTGATCCGCGCGTTTGACGGCAAGCATTCAGCCCACCTCGCGTGGGCTTTTTTATTCAAGGGAGTAACACCATGGGTCAACTGATTGCAGGCACCTGCTACGTCAAAGTCGACGGCGCACAACTGACGATCAACGGCGGCTGCGAAGCCCCGCTGATGTCCACCAAACGCGAAACCATCGTGCCGGGTTTTTACAAGGAAAGCGACGTGGCAGCGTCGTTCAAAGTGACCGCGCTGCACACCCCGGACTTCCCGCTCAAGCAACTGATCGAAGGCGTCGACATGACCGTCACCTGTGAATTCAGCAACGGCAAAGTCTACGTGCTGGCCGGTGCGTATCTGGTTGAAGAGCCAGTCTCCAAAGGCGATGACGCCGCCATCGAACTGAAATTCGAAGGCATCAAAGGAACCTGGCAATGAGCGGCGCCGTGAAGCTTCAAGTCGCGATCGAAGCTCACGGCGAGCCCCTGACCGAACTCGTTCTGCGCCGCCCGACGGTGCAGGAAGTGCGAGCGATCAAGGCGCTGCCGTACAAGATCGACAAGAGCGAAGAAGTCAGTCTCGACATGGACGTAGCGGCCAAATACATCGCCGTGTGCGCCGGCATTCCGCCGTCGTCGGTCAACCAGCTGGATCTGGCCGACCTCAACGCGCTGAGCTGGGCCGTTGCGAGTTTTTTCATGAGTGCGGCGTCGGCGCCATCACCGACCTGATCGCAGTCGCCTATGACCTGGCCTGGTTCTGGAAGGTTGACCCCGAACAGATGATGGCCAGGCCACTGGATGTGCTCCGCGAATCGCTGGAGCACGCGCAACGGATCAATGCGATGCAGCAGGTGCAGTGATGGCAGACACAGAAAGCAAACCCAAAACATCGGTGCTGATCACTGGCATCGATGAGCTGTCGCCCAAGCTCGGTGCGCTTCGCGAGAAGGTCGACAGTTTCAAGAAAAACCTCGAACAGACCGGCCTCGGCAAACTCGACATCAGTGGCCTGTTCAAGGGCGGCAGCGTGATCACGCCGTTCGTGGACGGAATCAAATCGGCAGCGGCATTTCAGGGCAAATTGACTGAAGTCAGCGCGACGGCAAAAACCGTCGACCTGCCCGCCGCACCGAAAGCCGCTGCACAGAACATGAACGTGTTCAGTGCGTCGATGGAAAAGGTTTCGGCCGCCATCGACGCTGCATTGGTGCCGGCAGTCGGTGCCGTGGTGATCGGGCTTGAGCCGATGATGACGCAGTTCGGCAGCCTGCTCGCCGACAATCCGAAACTGGTCGAAGGGCTGGCCGCGGGGGCCATCGCCTTCTCGGCGATGCAAACCGCTGTCACCGGTGCCACACAGGTGTTCGATGTCATGAGCATGGTGCTCAAGACCAACCCGATCATGCTGATCGCCATGGGCATTGCCGTGGCGGCCGGATTGATTGTCGCCAACTGGACGCCGATCAGCGGGTTCTTCAAGGGCATTTGGGAAAGCGTGAAAAATGCCGGAGCCAGTGCAATGGCGATCTTGCGCTCGGTGCTTGACTGGCGACCGCTCGATACGCTGGCAGCGCTTTGGCAACCGGTCACGGGATTCTTTTCCGGGATCTGGGACAAGGTCAAAGCAGTCACTCGCCCGGTGATCGACTTCTTCAAGAGTGTTTTTTCATGGACGCCGTACGGCATGATCCTGGACAACTGGGGGCCGCTGACTGGCCTGTTTTCGGCAATCTGGGAATTGCTCAAGGCCTTGAGTGTGCCGGTGATGTCGTTCCTGAGAAACCTCTTCGATTTCTCGCCGATGCAGATGATCCGCAGTGCCTGGGGCGGAGTGGTGACGTACTTCGAGCCGATGTTCACCGGGCTGCGAAAAATGGCGCAGTCCACCAAGGATTTCCTCGCGGATGCGTTCGACTTCTCGCCGATGCAGATGATCAACAGTGCATGGGGTGGTGTCGTCACGTACTTCGAACCGACGTGGACAGCGCTGCAGTCCGCCGTGCAGAAAACCCGTGAAGCTTTCCAGACCCTGTTCGACTTCTTTCCAATGGATATGATCAGCAGCGCATGGGGCGGTGTCGTCGGGTTTTTTCAACCGATTTGGGCCGCTTTGCAAACGTCGGTGCAACAGGTCAAAGGCTTTTTCACAGACCTGTTCGACTGGTCGCCGCTGGAGCAGATTGCGCAATTCTGGCAACCGATCGGCGAAGTCTTTTCGGCGCTGTGGGGCGTGGTGCTGGCGGTGTCCGCGCCCGTCGTGGATTTTCTGCACACGCTGTTCGAATGGAAACCGCTGGATCAGATCATCGAGAGCTGGGGGCCGATCACCGAGTGGTTCGGCGAGTTGTGGCAAAAGCTGCAAACCGTCATCGCACCGATCAAGGAGCTGTTTGACGGTGGGTTCGCCGGGTTGATCGCCAAGGTCACCGGCAAGGTTGAAACCCTGACTGAAGCGCAGCGCCAGACCAATGCCGAAGGCAAGGGTGAGCTGGCGCCGGCGTTCTTTGGTGCAAGCCCGCAAGCTTCGGCGGACGGCGCGTTGTCGGCGGGTTCGCTGCCACAATCCTCCAGCGCCCTGATTCAACAAAGCGCAATCAACAACCGCACGCAACTCGAAGGTGGCCTGACCGTCAGCTTCGTCAACGCGCCGCCGGGGCTGCGCACCGATCAACCACAAACCAATCAACCGGGCCTGGCGCTGTCGTCGCGCATCGGTTATCGCTCGCTGTCGGCAGGAGGTTCCAATGAACTGGCGTGACCGTTTATTGCCGGCATCCTTTCGCGGTGTCGGTTTCTGGATCGATCAGGCGAAAACCCCGGTCGGTCGCAAGGGGCAGTTGCACGAATACCCGCAACGCGACCTGCCGTTTTTCGAAGACCTCGGCCAACAAGCCAAGACCCACGACATCACCGCATTCATCATCGGCGCCGATTGCCTGGAGCAGCGTGACAAGTTGCTCAAAGCGTTGGAGGCGGGCAGTGGCGAGTTGGTGCATCCGTGGCTCGGACGCCTGCAAGTCAAGGTCGGCGAATGCGACATGACCCACACCCGCCAGGACGGCGGCATGGTCACGTTCACGCTGAAGTTCTATCCCGATCAGCCGCTGCCGTTTCCGACGGCGACCGTCAGCACGCAGAAAGTCTTGTTGGTGAAAGCCGACTCGCTGCTCGGTTCTGCGGTGGCGCGTTTCGAACAGGCGATGACGCTGATCAAGGCTGCGCGGATCGGCATCGCCAATCTGCGCAACAGCCTCACCGGGGTTTACGAGGTGATCAAAGAGCAGCTCAAACCGCTGATCGCGCAATACAAGCAGATCACTGAGCTGGTGAAAGCGGTCAAGGAATTGCCCAAGGAAGTGGCAGCGGAATTCAAAGGCTTGCTCGGCGATATCAAGGAGCTGAAAGCGTTCGCGAAGGAGGGCTACCGTGGCGTGATTGCCGACGTCTCCCAACAACTCGAAGCGATCCGCAAAGCCGATGCGCCGAAGATCACCACCGGCAAGGACACCAACGCGGCGGCGCAAGCCATGGCCGATCTGGTGCAGGACACGCTGCTGGTCAAAGTCGCGCAATGGGTGGCGTCGATGCCGGTCGCGACCACGCCGGTGAAGCTGCAATCGACACCGTCGGTGGGGCAACAGGCGACCACGCCGGTGACCCGTCAGGAAGTGCCCGTCAGTGATGACATGCAGGCCCTGCGCGAAGCGGTGAGCGCGGCGATTGATCCGATGCTGGACAAGGCCGGTGCCGCACATTTTCAGGCGATCAACGATGTGAAAGAGGCGTTGATCAATCACCTCAAAGCGGTGGCGTCGTCCGGTGTGCGGCAGGTCAGCAAGTCGTTTCAGGAAAGTTTGCCCGCGCTGGTGGTGGCCTACAAACAGTTTGCCGATGCCACCCGCGTCACCGAAGTGATCCAGCGCAACGGTACTGTTCATCCGTTGTACCTGCCGCCTAACGACGTGAAAGTTTCCAGGGAGTAAGCCATGAGCGAGATGGATAATCGCGTCACGCTGACGGTCAACGACATGGAATACGGCGGCTGGAAAAGCGTCGAAATCAGCGCCGATCTGGAGCGTCAGTTTCGCAGCTTCAAACTGGATATCACTTGGCAGTGGCCGGGTCAGACCGTCGATCAGCGGATCAAACCCGGCGACCCTTGCGAAGTGAAAATCGGCAAGGATCTGGTGCTTACCGGTTATGTGTTCAAAGCGCCGATTAGTTATGACGGACGCCAGATCAGCCTGAGCATCGAAGGCAGTTCCAGGACGCAGGATCTGGTCGATTGCGCGGCCGCCAACCGGCCGAATCAATGGCAGGATCAACCCTTGCTGAGTATCGTCGAGGCGTTGGCGAGTGAGTATTCGCTGAAGGTGGTCAACGAAATTCCCGAGACGTCGCGGCTGGCCAAACACACGATCGTGCCGGGTGAAACGGTGTTCCAGTCGATCGACCGTTTGCTCTCGTTGTTGCGGGTTTTTTCCACCGATGACGAGCAGGGCCGGCTGGTGCTGGCCAAGCCCGGCAGCGGCGGCCGCGCCAGTGATGCGCTGGAGCTGGGCAAGAATATTCTGTCGGCCAACGCGGCGATGGATCAGAGCCAGGTGTTCTCCGAATACCGGGTGATCGGTCAGCAAAAAGGCTCGGACACCCAGAGCGGGGCGGCGGTCAGCGAAGTTGAATCGACGGCGACTGACCTGACGTTCAAACGTCGACGCACCACGGTGATCAACGAGGGCACGCAACTGACCTTTGAGTTGGCGCAGCAGCGTGCCCAATGGGAAAGCGCCACCCGCCTGGGCCGCGCGCAAACCACCACGTATCAGGTGCAGGGCTGGCGTCAGGCCAACGGCGATTTGTGGCGTCACAACACGCTGGTGCGGGTGAAAGATCCGGTGCTTGGTTTTGACGGCGACATGCTCATTTCAAAAGTGACGTATTCATTGTCGGCACAAGGCTCGGTGACCACGCTGCAAGTGGCCCCGCCGCATACCTTTGACGCCAACCCAACACCCCCGAAAAAATCCTGAGCCGCCCCCCGCTCTTGTAGGAGCAGAGCTTGCTCGCGAAGGCGTCGGCAGCTTCAACATCGCATTGCCTGCCATGCCGCCTTCGCGAGCAAGCTCTGCTCCTACAGTTGATCGCGTGACGGCCAACCTTTAAAGGACACCCCATGAGCCTGATGACACGCCTGCTGGCGCGCGGCACTGTCGTGCTCGCCAATTCGGCCGCCAAGCTGCAATCGCTGCAAATGCGCCTCACCGCCGGTGAAGTCAACGACGACCTCGAACACTTCGAACCCTACGGCTTCACCAGCCATCCACTGGCCGGTGCCGAAGGCGTCGTCACCTTCATCGGCGGCGACCGTTCCCACGCCATCGCTTTAGTCATCGCCGACCGCCGCTATCGCTTGCAAGCGCTGGCCGCCGGCGAAGTGGCGATCTACACCGACGAGGGCGACAAGATCCACTTCAAGCGCGGACGGATCATCGACATCGAAACCGCCACGCTGAACATCCGCGCCAGCAGCGCGGTGAATTTCGACACGCCGGTGATCAATCAGAGCGGAAAAATCGTCTCCACCGGCGACCAGCTCGCTGGCGGTATCAGCCAGATCAAACACGTCCACGTCGGCGTACAAGCCGGCAGCGGCCAGACCGGCGCGCCGGCAGGAGGCCAGTGATGTTTATCAGCCAGAACCTCCACGCCGCACTGACCCGCGCCGTGCTTATCAGCCTGTTCACCTGGCGCCGCGCTGCCGATGACGACGCACTCGACGATGAAGAACGATTCGGCTGGTGGGGCGACAGCTTTCCCACCGTCGCTGACGATCGCATCGGCTCGCGGCTGTGGCTGTTGCGCCGGGTCAAGCTGACCCGACAAACCCAGATGGACGCCGAGTTCTATGCCCGCGAAGCCCTGCAATGGCTGATCGACGACGGCCACTGCAGCGCCATCGACATCCTCAGCGAACGCCTCGATGCCCAGCGTCTGAACCTGCGCACGGTGCTGACCCTGGCCGACGGCGAACGTCTGGACATCAACCCCGATAACAGTTGGCAGGTGATCTATGCCGTTTGAAACCCCTTCGCTGCCGGTGCTGATCAAGCGCACCCAAAGCGACCTGGCCGGCGATTCGCTGCGCCAGTCCGATGCGCAAGTGCTGGCCCGCACCCTCGGCGGCGCCGCGTTTGGTCTGTACGGTTATCTCGACTGGATTGCCGAACAGATCCTCCCCGACAAAGCCGATGAATCGACGCTGGAACGCATCGCCGCGTTGCGTCTGAACCAGCCGCGCAAACCCGCTCAAGTGGCCACCGGCAGCGTCAGTTTCAGCGCCACGGCCGGCGCGATTCTGGACGTCGACACATTGCTGCAAACCAACGATGGCCGTACTTACAAAGTCACCACTGCGCGGGTCACGGCCAACGGTGTCAACAACACCACCATCGCCGCGCTTGACGCCGGCAGCCTCGGTAATGCCGATGCGGGCCTCATGTTGACGCCGGTGCAGCCGGTTGCCGGAATTATCGGTAGTAGTTTTGTGGTGCAGGCGCCGGGACTCAGTGGTGGTGTCGCGCGGGAGAGTCTGGAGTCGCTGCGTTCGCGGGTGATCCGCTCCTATCGCGTAATCCCCCACGGTGGCTCGGCTAGCGATTATGAAACCTGGGCGCTGGAGGTGCCTGGCGTGACGCGGGCGTGGTGTCGTGCAAGCGATGTCGGCTATGGAATTGTCTATTTGTTCGTCATGCGCGATGACGATTTGCAGCCTATTCCCAACGCAGAGCGGCTGGCAGAAATCCAGGCCTATATCGAACCCCTGCGTCCGGTCACAGCCGAGTTGCACGTGCTGGCGCCGCAACAAGTTTCGGTTACCTACAAACTACGTTTGAACCCTGATACCAGTGCGGTACGAGCTGCGGTCGAAGAGCAATTGCGCGACCTGCACAACCGAGAGGCAGGCATGGGCGATACGTTGCTGCTCAGTCACATCCGCGAAGCGATCAGCAGTGCAGCCGGTGAATACGACCACAGTCTGATTGAACCGATCGGCGATGTTGAAGCTGCGGACAACCAGTTGCTCACCTACGGGGGGTGTGTATGGGTGGCATAAGGACGCCTGCTCAATATCAATCCCAGCTCCGTACTCTGCTACCGAGCGGTCCTGCCTGGGATCCTGAACGAGTGCCGGAACTGGAGGCAGTTCTTGAAGGCATTTCGCAGGAGTTATCGCGTCTGGACGCGCGTGCGGTTGACCTGCAAAACGAGATGGATCCGGCTGGCGTCAGTGAACTTGTACCGGATTGGGAGCGGGTCATGAACTTGCCCGACCCCTGCCTTGGTCAGAAGCCATTGTTTGACGATCGTCGCCTGGCGGTACGTCGGCGCCTGCTCGCGGTAGGCAGCCAAACCATCGGTTACTTCATAGAAATCGCCCAGACCCAAGGCTATCCCAACGCCACCGTCACCGAGATGCAGGCACCCCGAATGGGGCGCTCACGTTTTGGCAGTGCGCACTTCGGCAGTTGGCGGGCGCAGTTCATGTGGACACTCAATACCGGTGGGCGGCAGTTCACCGGCCGCCGTTTTGGCGCCAGTTACTGGGGCGAGCGTTTCGGCGTGAATCCGGGCAGTGCTCTGGAATGCCTTATCCATCGCAGTGCGCCGGCGCATACCCGTGTGTACATCAATTATGACTAGAGGTTAGAAAATGGATTTCCCAAAAAATACGCCCGGCGTCGGCCTGGTTAACGGACAGTTTGCGGACGAAAATCCGGTGGCTGGAACTCCGGGTTCTTTGATTCCGGCAACGTGGGGCAACGCTGTCACGCAAGAAATTCTGAATGTGATTAAAGCAGCCGGGTTAGTCCCCAAAGAAGATGCTTCCACGCAATTGCTGGAGGCTATCCAGAGTTTCGCTGCCCACGATTTCAAGAACTCGGCCCGTGTTGCGACAACAGGCTCGATTGCCCTGAGCGGCTTACAAAAAATCGACGGTGTGCAGCTCGCTGCAGCTGATCGAGTGCTGGTGAAGGATCAACCCAACGCATCGCAAAACGGTGTGTACGTGGTGGCTGCGGGGTCCTGGTCCCGAGCGGTGGATG
This sequence comes from Pseudomonas sp. NPDC088885, assembly GCF_044750025.1. Taxonomy (NCBI): domain Bacteria; kingdom Pseudomonadati; phylum Pseudomonadota; class Gammaproteobacteria; order Pseudomonadales; family Pseudomonadaceae; genus Pseudomonas; species Pseudomonas sp. NPDC088885. The sequence goes on from NZ_JBIVJB010000082.1 coordinate 18,229, forward strand.
CAACGCAGGACTATCAAGTAACCAGCAGTTTCATCATCGCGACCGATGAGGGCGTGGTGAACAAATCTCGCATTTGGCAGTTGACCACTCCGGGCCCGATCAAGGTCGGCACTACCGGTCTGACCTTCGAGATGTTTGCCGGCTACACCGGTGTGGCGTCTGGCGAATACCGCAAGGTCATGGTCAACGCGCGCGGGCAAGTAACCGCTGGCTCCAACCCGACCACGCTTGATGGCTATGGCATAACTGATGCCTACACAAAAGTGGCAGCGAACAATGCGTTTGTGAAGCAGGGCGGTGGCGCCGGACAGCTGGGCAACTCGGTGTCGATTGGCTGGGATGGTAAAAACATCTTGATCCAGGTGGACGCCACCAGTTTTGGCAACCTGTGGTGCTCTGCCAACTTTGACCCGGGCACCAAGGCAAACGTCGCCGATGTTTATTCAAAGACCGCGACGGACAGTTTTCTCGACAACAAAATCAGCGGCGATGCCTGTGCGATCGCGGGTTTCGCCAGCGGCAACTCCGCTGCGCCGTACATGCGAAACAGGAACAACAACGAAGTTGTCGTGCTGGCCAGAACCGCGACGACCTTGGGTGGCTATGGCATTACCGATGCGATGCCCCGCGCTGAAGCCAACAGTGCGATCAATGCTCGTGTGCTGAGTGACGGAATTACCTACGCAGGTTTCGCCAGTAACGATCTGTCGCAGCCTTATTTTCGTCGCGCCTCCGACAGCACTCTTCTGCTGCTACAGCCTCGACTTGGCTTTGTGCCGGTTCGTCAGGGCGGTGGCAATTTCCAGTCCACCAATACAGTCATGATCGGTTGGGCGGCGGACGGAACGTCGTTGCGGGCGCAAGTCGATGCCACGGATCTGGGCAGTATCTGGACCGACGGCATCGGCAATGTCAAAGCGATTTACGCGCAGTCAACGGCAGAAACCGGGATGGTCGGTTCGTATGCCTTGCTGGTGGTCGGTGGTGGCGGCGCGACGGGGCCGGGAGCGCTCGCCGCAGGCGTCAATTGCCGCTTCACCGCCACCGATGGCTCTGCCTGGGGCGGCGCACCTGCCGGTACCTGGCGATTGATGGGCGCTATTCGTAACGCGGACGGCGCCAGTCCCGATTCCACCACCGTATGCCTGAGGGTTTCTTGAACATGATGAAAGTATTGAGTGCACGTCAGCCACGCTGGAATGACGTCGAACACACCTCGTTGAACCTGTTGGTCACCTTCGAAGAGTCCAAAGATACATTGGGGGAAATGCCATTTACGGCCTCCCCGAAAGATCCGGAATCGCACGGCCGTGAACTGTTTGAACGGGCGACGGCACTGGAGTACGGCGACATCGCCGAGCCCAGCGACGAGACTTTGAAAAATACGCAGCGCATGAAATGCTCAGGCCTTTCAGCGTTGGCATCGTCGACGATCACAAAGTTGCAGGGCGACTTGAGTACGTTGCAGGACTCTATCGCCCTGGAAATGGCGACAGAGGAAGAGCTCGCTCAGGTGCCAGTGGTTCAGGCGCAGCTGGATCTTTGGAGAAAGTACCGGGTATTGCTTTCAAGAGTAGAAACCCAGGCCGCTTTTCCTCGCACGATCGATTGGCCGCAGCAACCTGATTGATTGCTGATGTAAGCGCGGGAGCGTCGGTTCATGACGCTCCCGCCAGTCTGCGGTGTCTTGCTAATGAAGGTTCTACTAAAGAGTGGTTGGATTGAAATGTCCGTTACCCAAGACCAACTGGTCAACATCCTCCCCAACGCCCGCACCCAAGCGGGCGTTTTTATTTCTGCGCTCAATGCTGCCATGGAGCGCTTTCTTATCAATACACCCAAACGCATCGCCGCGTTTCTTGCGCAAGTCGGTCACGAATCCGGGCAATTGCAGTACGTACGCGAACTGGGCAACAACCAATACCTGAGCAAATACGACACCGGTACCCTGGCCTTGCGCTTGGGCAACACGCCCCAAGCTGATGGCGACGGGCAAAAATACCGCGGGCGCGGGCTCATCCAGATCACCGGGCGCAGCAACTATCGCCAGTGCAGCCTCGGTCTGTTTGGCGATGAACGCCTGCTGTCGCTGCCAGAACTGCTCGAGCAACCGCAATGGGCGGCCGAATCTGCCGCATGGTTCTGGCAACAGAACGGCCTCAACGAACTGGCTGATCGCGACCAGTTCAACACCATCACCCGGCGAATAAACGGCGGGTTGAACGGCTTGCAGGATCGCCTGGAAATCTGGGCGCGGGCGAGGGCGGTGCTATGCCAATCCCCTGGCGAATGATTGGCTTACTCTTATTGGCCGTCGGCGCTTTTGTGGCGGCCTGGCAGTTTCAGGACTGGCGCTACGGCCGCCAACTCGCCGAGCAATCGCGTTTAAACACAGAAACGTTGAATCAACAGAATCTCGCCGCCGCCTCGGCGCAACAGGCCGAGCAGGATAAACGTCTGGCGCTCGAGCAACGACTCGCGACCAGTGAACAAACTCACTATCGAGCACTGAGCGATGCCCAACGTGATCAGGATCGCCTGCGCGATCGCCTTGCCACTGCTGATGTGCGCCTGTCAGTCCTCCTCGACGCAGGCGATGTTGCCCAAGGCTGCAAACTGCCAGCCACCGCCAGCCCCGGCGGCGTGGATCATGCAGCCGTACGCGCCCGACTTGACCCGGCGCATGCTCAACGAATTATCGCCATCACCGACACCGGCGACCGCGGACTGATTGCCTTGCAGGCGTGTCAGGCCTATGTCAGAGCGCTCGCGCCCGAACATTTTGAATGACTCTGTGTCTTGAAAGCGCAACCGGCTCGTGTACGGTGGAGGTATTCCACACGATCCGGAGTGCGCCGTGAAAGAGATCACCCAATTGGCTGCTGAACTGGGCCGACGCCTGCAAGTGCTCAATGCCCATGTCACCACCGCGGAGTCCTGCACCGGTGGCGGCATCGCCGAGGCGATCACGCGGATTCCCGGCAGCTCGGCCTGGTTTGAAGCGGGTTACGTGACGTACTCCAACCGGCAGAAAACCCAGCAACTGAATGTGCCCACCGGGTTGTTCGAGACGGTAGGCGCGGTCAGTGCCGAGGTGGTTGAGGCGATGGTGCGTGGCGCGCAGGACAAAAGTCTGGCGCGATTTGCCGTGGCGGTCAGCGGTGTGGCGGGGCCGGACGGTGGTTCACCAAACAAACCGGTCGGCACTGTGTGGCTGGCATGGGGCGTTGGCGAGACGGTGACCAGTGAGGTTCAACACTTCCCCGGTAACCGCGATGAAGTCCGCCGACAAACGGTGAAGGCCGCGCTAGAGGGGCTCCTGCGACTAGCGGCACGAGAAATCGAAAATCAGGGGTAGGCGATCCGCGAACGCTGTGGAATAATACTGGCTACTTATACAGGTGTTGGCCGTCAGGCCTTAT
>NZ_JBIVJB010000083.1:0-21578 GCF_044750025.1 Pseudomonas sp. NPDC088885
GACTGCGCTATACCCCGGCTTGAAATTGGCTCCGTGACCAGGACTCGAACCTGGGACCCAATGATTAACAGTCATTTGCTCTACCGACTGAGCTATCACGGAACTACATATTTCAATTTACAACGGTGAAACTTACTGCTTCCAGTCACTCGTTCGCATCGCTGCGTTCGTGTGTCTGAGGCGCGCTATTCTACAACCTAGAACACCTCTGTCAACCCCCTAAATTGCTTTCAAGTTAATGATTTGCAACTTATTTCAGATTTCAGCTCAGTGAGTTGAAACCGTCTTGGCGACTGACTGCGGGGCGCACTTTACAAGCCTTTTCCTTTGAGTTCAACAGCCTAACGAAAAAAAAGGCCCCACAATGTGGGGCCTGCCAATTTTCATTGGCGTTTGGACTTAGTTGAAAACGATTTCGTCGTTCTCAACCACGCCGGTTGCCGTGTCACCTGGCAGGAAATGCCCAGACAGAATTAACTGCGCCAACGGGTTTTCGATCCAGCGCTGGATCGCACGTTTCAACGGACGTGCGCCATAGACCGGGTCGTAGCCCACCGCAATCAGCTTATCCATCGCTTCCGGGCTCAGTTCCAGCTTCAGCTCACGCTCAGCCAGACGCGTACGCAAGCGACCCAACTGGATCTCGGTGATGCCCGCGATCTGATCCCGCGCCAGAGGCTCGAAGATCACCACTTCGTCGACCCGGTTGATGAACTCCGGCCGGAAGTGCGACGTCAGCGCGTCCATTACAGCTGCACGCTGTGCCTCACGATCACCGACCAGTTCCTGGATCTGTACCGACCCCAAGTTCGAGGTCATCACGATCACCGTGTTGCGGAAGTCCACCGTACGGCCGTGGCTGTCGGTCAGGCGACCATCCTCAAGCACTTGCAGGAGGATGTTGAACACATCCGGGTGCGCCTTCTCGACTTCGTCCAGCAGGATCACCGAATAAGGCTTGCGACGCACAGCCTCGGTCAGGTAACCGCCCTCTTCGTAGCCGACATATCCTGGTGGCGCACCGATCAAGCGAGCCACGGAATGTTTCTCCATGAACTCGGACATGTCGATCCGCACCATCGCCTCTTCAGTATCAAAGAGGAATTCGGCCAGCGCCTTGCACAGCTCGGTTTTACCGACACCGGTCGGGCCGAGGAACATGAACGAGCCGCTTGGACGATTCGGGTCAGACAACCCGGCTCGCGAACGCCGCACGGCGTTGGCCACGGCGACCACGGCTTCTTCCTGACCTATCACACGTTTGTGCAACAGGCTTTCCATCTTCATCAACTTGTCGCGCTCGCCTTCGAGCATTTTCGACACGGGGATGCCGGTCCATTTCGACACAACCTCAGCGATCTCTTCCTCAGTCACCTTGCTGCGCAGCAACTGATTTTCGCTCTTGCCGTGCTGATCGACCATTTGCAGGCTGCGTTCCAGATCCGGGATCACCCCGTATTGCAACTCGGCCATGCGGTTCAGGTCGCCTTTACGGCGTGCCGCTTCCAGTTCCTGACGCGACTGTTCGATCTTCTGCTGAATCTGTGCAGAACCCTGCACCTCGGCTTTTTCCGAGTTCCAGATTTCTTCAAGATCGGAATACTCGCGTTCGAGGCGGACGATTTCTTCCTGGAGTTTCTCCAGACGTTTCATCGCCGCTTCGTCGCTTTCTTTCTTCAGTGCCTGCGATTCCACCTTCAACTGAATCAGGCGACGTTCCAGACGATCGAGCACTTCCGGCTTGGAATCGATTTCCATGCGGATGCGGCTCGCGGCCTCGTCGATCAGGTCGATGGCCTTGTCCGGCAACTGCCGGTCAGTGATGTAGCGATGGCTGAGCTTCGCCGCCGCGATGATCGCGCCGTCGGTGATCGCTACCTTGTGGTGAACCTCGTAACGCTCCTTGAGGCCGCGCAGGATGGCGATGGTGTCTTCTTCGCTCGGCTCATCCACCAGGACTTTCTGGAAACGTCGCTCGAGCGCCGCGTCCTTCTCTATATATTGGCGGTACTCGTTAAGCGTGGTCGCGCCAACGCAGTGCAACTCGCCGCGAGCCAGTGCTGGCTTGAGCATGTTGCCGGCGTCCATCGAACCTTCGCCCTTACCGGCGCCGACCATGGTGTGCAGTTCGTCGATAAACAGAATGATCTGCCCTTCCTGCTTCGACAGCTCGTTGAGCAGCGATTTCAGGCGTTCTTCGAACTCACCGCGATACTTGGCACCGGCGATCAGCGCGCCCATGTCCAGCGAAAGCAGACGCTTGCCTTTAAGGCCGTCCGGCACTTCGCCATTGATGATGCGCTGAGCCAGACCTTCGGCAATCGCGGTTTTACCCACGCCAGGTTCACCGATCAGCACCGGGTTGTTCTTGGTGCGGCGTTGCAGAACCTGAATGGTGCGACGAATTTCGTCATCACGGCCAATCACCGGATCGAGCTTGCCGTCTTCGGCGCGCTTGGTCAGGTCGACGGTGTATTTATCCAGCGCCTGACGCGACTCCTCGTGGTTGGCGTCATTCACCGCTTCACCGCCACGCAGGTTAGTGATGGCGTTTTCCAGAGCTTTTTTGCTCACGCCCTGGCCGAGCAACAACTTGCCAAGCTTGCTGTTCTCGTCCATCGCGGCGAGCAGTACCAGTTCGCTGGAAATGAACTGGTCACCCTTCTGCTGCGCCAGACGATCAGCCTGATTGAGCAGGCGTGCCAGATCCTGCGACATGTTCACGTCGCCAGTCGGGTTCTGGATTTTCGGCAATTGGTCGAGCTCTTTGGTCAGCTCTTTGCGCAAGCTGTTGACGTCGAAGCCCACCTGCATCAGCAGAGGTTTGATCGAACCACCCTGCTGCTCAAGCATGGCTTGCATCAAGTGCGCCGGCTCAATCGCCGGATGATCGTGGCCGACTGCCAACGACTGAGCGTCGGACAAGGCCAACTGTAATTTACTGGTTAAACGGTCTATTCGCATAAGTCACCTTCCTTTTGAGCAGGCCGTACCTAAGAAACCATCCTGAATAAAGAAACCTGCCAGATACCGCTATAGATGCGGTCGATTCTGCAAGATTCAAGCGTCAGAGAGTTGATGCAGATCAGACAGTCTAGCGGGTGAGCCAAACTAAGGAGGCGAAGCGTCCGGTGCGCGAAGCACGGCGATAGGAGAAGAAGCGCGGATCGGTCACGGTGCAGAAACCGCCACCATAAACAGCTGTGACTCCACGGGCTGCCAGACGCAGGCGCGCCAGCAGATAGATGTCCGCCATGAACTTGCCGGCATTGGCGCTCGGCACGAAGGCGTTTGCCGCTTCCGGCAACTGACTGATGAAGACTTCACGAACTTCCGGGCCGACTTCAAAGGCTTTCGGGCCAATCGCCGGGCCGAGCCAGACCAAAACGTCATTAGCCGGAATATCGAGGCTATCGAGCGTCGCTTCAAGGACACCCGCCGCCAGACCACGCCAACCGGCATGGGCCGCCGCCACGCGAGTGCCAGCGCGATTGCAGAACAATGCCGGCAAGCAATCCGCCGTCATCGCCGCGCAGGCAATACCGGGCGTTGCCGTCCAGCTCGCATCAGCGGTCGCAACAATGCCCGGATCAGCATGCGCCACGGTAATCCCGTGAACTTGCTGCAACCAGGCAGGCTGTATAGAGAAGTGTTCGGTGAGACGGCGACGGTTTTCGGCAACGGCCTCAGGACGATCATCAACATGATCGCCCAGATTGAGGCTGTCGAACGGCGCCTCGCTGACACCGCCCTCGCGGGTGGTGACGCAGGCTTTGACGCTGGCCGGCGCGGGCCAGTCCGGCGTCAGCCAGTTCATCCGATGAAGGCCTCGCGATCCTGCTTGAGCAGGGTCAGCAGCCAGACGAAATCTTCTGGCAGCGGCGATTCCCAGCTCATGCGTTCACCGGTCGTCGGATGATCCAGCTCAAGGAAGCGCGCGTGCAGGGCCTGACGCGGGAAATGCTTGAGTGATTCCACCATCGTCGGGTTGGCCGCTGGCGGAATGCGGAAACGACCGCCGTACGCCGGATCGCCGACCAACGGGAAGTTGATGTGCGACATATGTACGCGAATCTGGTGAGTACGACCGGTTTCCAGTTTTACCCGTACGTGGGTATGGGAACGGAAGCGCTCCAGCACGCGGTAGTGGCTGACGGCAGGCTTGCCGCCTTCCATCACCGCCATGCGCTGGCGTTGCTGGCCATGGCGACCGATCGGGGCGTTGATCTTGCCACCGGCCGTTACCACGCCAATCACGATGCACTCATAGATGCGGCTGACGCTGCGACTCTGCAATTGAGTAACAAGCTTTGTCTGCGCCTGAATGGTCTTGGCCACCACCATCAAACCGGTGGTGTCCTTGTCCAGACGATGCACGATACCGGCGCGCGGGACATTGATGATGTCCGGCACGTGGTGCAGCAAGGCGTTGAGCAGCGTGCCATCGGCGTGACCGGCAGCCGGGTGCACCACCAGGCCCGCAGGCTTGTTGATCACCAGAATGTCGTCGTCTTCATAGACGATGTCGAGCTCGATGTCCTGGGCGATCCACTCGCCCTGGGCTTCCTGCTCGGCAGTCAGCTCAAGGATGGCACCGCCGTGCACGATGTCGCGAGGGCGGATGACCGCCCCGTCCACAGTCAGGCGACCTTCTTTGATCCAGGCGGAAAGGCGCGAGCGAGAGTGCTCAGCGAAGAGTTGGGCAGCGACTTGATCGAGGCGTTGGCCGCCCAATTCGGACGGCACCTCTGCGCGAAGTTCAATTTTATCGGACATGCTCTGACTGTGCGTCGGCACAGCTTTTGGTTTCGGCTGCGCGCTTGTGGTTAAATACGGCGTCTTTTGCCCCGAGGCTTTTCAACGGGGCGCTCATCATAACAGGACGGCCCCGCCCAAGACAGCGGCCGTCATAGGGACGCAAGCCGCCATGCAAGTGAAACACCTGCTGCTGATCGCCATCCTCGCATTGACCGCTGCTTGCTCATCGAAGGAAGTCGTAGACGAAAACCTCAGCGAAGCCGAGCTGTATCAGCAGGCTCAGACTGACCTGGACAACAACAGCTACACCAGCGCCACAGCCAAGCTGAAGGCTCTGGAGTCGCGTTATCCGTTCGGTCGCTACGCCGATCAGGCACAGCTGGAGCTGATCTACGCCAACTATAAGAACGCCGAGCCGGAAGCTGCAAAATCCGCCGCCGAGCGTTTTATTCGTTTGCATCCGCAGCACCCGAACGTGGATTACGCGTATTACCTCAAAGGTCTGACTTCTTTCGACCAGGACGTCGGCCTGCTGGCGCGCTTCCTGCCGCTGGACATGACCAAGCGTGACCCGGGCGCTGCCCGCGACTCGTACAACGAGTTCGCTCAGCTGACCAGCCGCTACCCGAACAGCCGCTACGCGCCGGACGCCAAGCAGCGCATGATTTATCTGCGCAACCTGCTGGCAGCCTACGAAATCCACGTGGCCGACTACTACCTGACCCGTCAGGCTTATGTAGCCGCTGCCAACCGTGGTCGTTACGTGGTGGAAAACTTCCAGGAAACTCCATCGGTCGGTGACGGCCTGGCGGTGATGACCGAGGCTTACCAGCGTCTGCACCTGGACGAACTGGCCAACACCAGCCTGGAAACCCTGAAGCTCAACTACCCGAACCACCCTAGCCTGCAAGACGGCCAGTTCGTGCCTTCGGTGGCTGAAGCGGACAACCGTTCGTTCCTGAGCAAGGCGACCCTCGGTCTGATCGAGTCGCGTCCACCGCTGCCGCCGGGCGAAACCCGCGCCAACCAGGACGTGCAGAAGCAGTACCAGGACGCGAAAGATGCGATCCCGAACGAGCTGAAGCCTAAAGACGAAAACGGCGACGTGATCGAAGAGCCGGAGCCAGAGTCGAGCGACACTGACCGTTCGTGGTTCAGCTACATGACCTTCGGCGTGTTCGACTGATCACACCGGATGGACAAAAAAGGGAGATCTCAGGATCTCCCTTTTTTATTGCCGCGCGTTAATAGGCTGTGCGCTTGTCGGGAGCTTGGCTAAACTGCCGGATCATTAGTCGGAAAGCCGCTCATCATGCTTCGTTTATTGTTCTGGATCGTCCTGATTTTCGCCGCTGTCTGGCTGTGGCGTAAATTCAAGGCGCCCGCCGCCAATCAATCCAATCGCGCCCCTCGCGAACAGGACGCCGCGCCGATGGTGCGTTGCGCCCACTGCGGCGTGCACCTGCCGCGCGACCGTGCATTGAGCGTTCAACAACAGTGGTATTGCAGCCAGGCTCACCTTGAGCAAGGCCCGGGCCCCCGTGATCGCTGAGGCCAACGCCGACAGCAAACAGGCTCAGCGCCTGCTGCGCCTTTATCACCTCTACCGTTTAAGCGTCGGCATCATGCTGGTGCTGCTGATCTCCAGCAATATGGACAACCGCCTGCTGACGTCGATTGACGACGATTTGCTGCGCAGCGGCAGTTGGCTGTACCTGGTGCTGAATATCCTGCTGGTGGTGTTCCTAGAGAGCACCCGGCGCCCGGCGCAGTTGTTCAGCCTGGCGCTGGTCGACGTGTTGCTGCTGTGCGGTTTGTTCTACGCCGCCGGCGGGGTTGCAAGCGCCATCGGCAACTTGCTGATCGTTTCCGTGGCGATCTGCAACACCTTGCTGCGCCGGCGCATCGGTTTGCTGATTGCTGCCATTGGCGCGCTCGGCATCGTCGGCTCAAGCTTCTTGCTGAGTTTCAGACATCCCCTCACGGCCAACGATTATCTGCAGGCCGGCACCCTCGGCGCACTGTGCTTTGCCGCCGCTTTGCTGGTGCAAGGGTTAATTCGTCGGCTTGAAGTCAGCGAGACCCTGGCCGAACAACGCGCCAGTGAAGTCGTCGGGCTTGAGGCGCTCAATGCGCTGATCCTGCAACGCATGCGCACCGGCATTCTGGTACTCGACGAGCAACGCCGCGTGCAACTGGCCAATCACAGCGCGCAGACCTTGCTGGCGCGCACACACCTTCAGGGCCATTTGATCGACGACTATTCGCCCGCCCTGGTTGATCGCCTGCAACTGTGGCTGAACAACCCGACCTTGCGCCCACAAAGCCTGAAGATTCCCGGCAACGGTCTGGAATTGCAGCCGAGTTTTATCGCCCTCGAACAAAGCCCGAACCAGCAAACCCTGGTGTTTCTCGAAGACCTCGCGCAAATCGCTCAACAAGCGCAGCAACTCAAACTCGCCGCGCTTGGACGACTGACCGCCGGCATCTCCCACGAAATCCGCAATCCATTGGGCGCGATCAGTCATGCCGCGCAGCTATTGGGTGAATCCGAGGAACTCGATGGCGCCGACCGGCGTCTGACGCAGATCATTCAAGATCACTCCAAACGCATGAATCGAGTCATCGAAAACGTCCTGCAACTGTCCCGCCGCCAGCAAAGCGCACCGCAACGGCTGGATCTCAAGCCGTGGCTGGAAAACTTCGTCAACGAAAGCCGCGAGCAGGCCAATGAACAGCAACAGATTCATCTGCGGATCAATTCAGGGGATTTCACCACGCTGATGGATCCTGCGCAGCTCACGCAAATTCTCGACAATCTGCTGCGTAATGGCTGGCGCCACAGCGCCCTGCTGCACGAACAGGCCGAGGTCTGGCTGGCGTTGTTTGTCGACACCGAAAGCCAACTGGCAGTGCTCGAAGTGCAGGACAACGGCCCCGGCGTGCCCGTCGATGAGCAGGCCCATCTGTTCGAACCGTTCTTCACCACCAGCAGCCAGGGCACCGGCCTTGGGCTTTATCTGTCCCGTGAGCTGTGCGAAAGCAACCAAGCGCGCCTAGACTTCAAACCACGCCAAGGCGGCGGCTGCTTTCGCATCACCTTTGCTCACGGACGGAAACAAAGTTGAACACGAGCCCACGGCAAAAAATTCTCATCGTCGACGACGAACCGGATATCCGCGAACTCCTGGAAATCACCCTGGGACGGATGAAACTCGACACCTTCAGCGCGCGCAATCTGGCTGAAGCCCAAGCGCTGTTACAGCGCGAGCAATTCGATCTGTGTCTGACCGACATGCGCCTGCCCGACGGCACGGGGCTGGATCTGGTGCAGCACATTCAACAACGTTATCCACAACTGCCGGTGGCGATGATCACCGCTTACGGCAGCCTTGAAACGGCGATCAATGCGCTGAAGGCCGGGGCGTTCGACTTCCTCACCAAACCGGTGGATCTCACCCGCTTGCGCGAACTGGTCGCCACCGCGCTGCGCATGCCGGTGGCGGGCGCCGTGTGCACGTCGATTGATCGACGTTTGCTCGGTGACTCCCTGCCGATGCGTAGCCTGCGCAAGCAAATCGACAAACTCGCCCGCAGTCAGGCCCCGGTGTACATCAGCGGTGAGTCCGGCAGCGGTAAAGAACTGGTCGCACGACTGATCCACGAACAAGGGCCACGCGCGAGCCAGCCGTTTGTACCGGTGAACTGTGGTGCGATTCCGTCGGAACTGATGGAAAGCGAGTTTTTCGGCCATCGCAAAGGCAGTTTTACTGGCGCAGTTGAAGACAAGCCGGGACTGTTTCAGGCGGCGAATGGTGGCACCTTGTTTCTTGATGAAGTGGCGGACTTGCCGCTGTCGATGCAGGTGAAACTGCTGCGCGCCATTCAGGAAAAAGCCGTGCGTAGCGTCGGTGGGCAGCAGGAAACCGTGGTCGATGTGCGGATTCTTTGCGCGACGCACAAGGATCTTGATGCGGAAGTGGCTGCCGAGCGGTTTCGGCAGGATCTGTATTACCGGCTCAACGTGATCGAATTGCGTGTGCCGTCTCTGCGTGAACGGCGCGATGACATTGAAGTGTTGGCGGCGCACATGCTCAAGCGTCTGGCCAAGGACACCGGGCAACCGGCGGCACGCTTGCATGCGCAGGCGCTGGAAGCGCTGAAAAATTACCGCTTTCCGGGGAATGTGCGCGAGCTGGAAAACGTGCTCGAACGCGCGCACACGTTGTGCGAGAACCGTACGATCGAGGCTGGGGATTTACGCCTGAGCGAGGGTAATTGCGCGGCGGAAGGCGGGATTGCGGATCTGACGCAGATCGACAATCTTGAGGATTATCTGGAGAACGTTGAGCGGAAGCTGATTTTGCAGGCGCTGGAGGAAACGCGCTGGAATCGCACGGCGGCGGCGCAGCGCTTGAGTCTTTCGTTTCGGTCGATGCGGTACAGACTGAAAAAACTCGGTCTGGATTGAGGGCCCCTTCGCGAGCAAGCCCGCTCCCACAGTTGATCTCGGTTGCTCACGAATGTTGTGTTCACCCTAGATCCAATGTGGGAGCGGGCTTGCTCGCGAAAGCGGCCTGCCAGGCACCAGAGATCAATCTGACCAAATGCGGCCCGCTGGCGCATAAGGCGCCGGATCAATAATCGGCGCACGACCCAACATCACATCCGCAAACAACTGACACGACGCCGGTGCCAGCACCAATCCGTTACGGTAATGCCCGCAGTTCAGCCACAAGCCTTCATACCCCGGCACCCGGCCAATGTACGGAATCCCTTCCGGCGAACCCGGACGCAACCCCGCCCAATGCCCGACCACTTCGGCATCCGCCAGCGCCGGAATCAGCTCGACCGCTGAAGCCTTGAGGCTCTCCAGCGCCACATCGGTCGGCGTTTTGTCGTAGCCTTCATGCTCCAGCGTACTGCCAATCAGAATATGCCCGTCACGCCGCGGAATCGCGTACCGCCCCTTGGCCAGCACCATGCTCGGCAAGAAATCCGCCGCGCACTTGTAGAGAATCATCTGCCCTTTCACCGGTTCGACCGGCAGTGTCAGATCCAGCGTCTTGAGCAGATCACCACTCCATGCACCCGCCGTCAGCACGACCTGATCGGCCTTGATCACGCCGCCGGAGGTTTCGACGCCGATGACCTGCCCACCTTCACGAACAAACCCGCTGACTTCGCACTGTTCGTGAATCGTCACGTTCGGCATCGCTTGCAACGCCGCTTTCAACGACTTTACCAGGCGCGGATTACGTACGTTGGCAACGTCAGCCATGTAGATCGCCCGCGCGAACCCACCGCCGAGTACCGGCACCGCATCGTGCGCTGCCGAGATATCCACAGCCCGCAGCGGCCGGTTTTCACGCTTCGCCCAAGCCAGCGCTTCGGCTTCATCGTCAAGATCCAGCCAGTACAGGCCGGTGGTGTGGACTTCAGGATCAACCCCGGTATCAGCAAACAGACGCTCGCCAAGCTGTGGATAAAAATCCTGCGACCAGTGCGCCAGTGCGGTGACTGCCGGGCTGTAGCGCCACGGGTACAACGGCGAAACGATACCGCCACCCGCCCAGGACGACTCCTGGCCGAGGTTCGAACGATCGAGCAGCACCACGCTGCGCACTTCGGAGGCGAGGTTGTAGGCGGTCAGCAGGCCAATCACCCCGCCACCGACTATCACCACTTGCTGTTGCCTGGTCATGTTTGATCCAACCGTAAAAAAGACAGTGGGCGCAAAAGGCGCCCGAAAGAAAGCGCCTCAGCGGCCCCAGCAATCCTTGGTGGTCAACCCGGTGGTCGCGTTGTTCATGCTTCTGACACCGGTGTTGGTCAGGGTGAAATCCCCGCACTTGTCGGTGGCCATGGTCGTACCGGTTTTACGCGTCGCGGTCAGCAGGAAAGTCTGGTCAGCGATGGTCGGGGTGATGGTGTAGAAATCATTGCCCGTGCTGAGCCCGGTGATGCCGGTGTAGACATTGTTCTTGGTGTAGAAGCGTTCGAGGGACTGCGCCTGCTCCGAGAGTAACGACACCACTTCGGCGCGGCGGCCCTTTTTCAGGTACTCGGTGTAGCTCGGTGCGGCGATGGTGATGACGATCCCGATAATCGCAATCACGATCATGATTTCGATCAGGGTGAATCCGCGGTTGGATCTGCGCATGCCTCAAACTCTCACTTACTGTATTTGTCGCCACATGATACGACGGCTGCCGCCGCCGGGTTTTTCCACCAGTGTGGTGATGCCGCCACTGGAGTCGTTCACGATCTTGCGGGTTGCGCCGTTGACGATGGCGTTCAGGGTCGGAATACCGCCGGTGAACACCACGCCACTGGAAATTGTGTCGTTGCTGTCGACCACGCCATCGGCGTTGGTATCGAGCACCGCGTAGTTGAGCATCTTACCGCTGAACGCATCGAGTTCGACCAGTTTGCCGGTGCCGAAACTGGAGCAGGGATCAGTGGTATCGACGCTGGCGGTGGTAAAAATGATTCGCCCCAGCACCAAACTGGCCTGATTGATCACCCGTTCGCCGGTCAGCGCGCTGTTATACACCAAGGGCAAATACCAGCCCTTCTCCGCCGGGTACGTCGTGTCATTCTGCGAGGTGGTCACGAATTGCCCGGTGCTTCCCGAGAACACGCCCGTCACTGCCTGCGCCTGCAAGCTGCCGATGGTCAATTGCCCGGAACCGCCATCGGCATCCCAAACCGAATAAAACGCCTGCAAATCCTTGTTGGTCTTGTCCGCCGTTTCGTTGAATTTTCCGGTGCCGAAGAAAATCTGTTTGCCGCCGACTGAGTTGTCCGCCAGTAGCGGTTGCGCGGTAATCGGCTGAGTCGCCCCGCCCGCCGTGGTGAATAGCGGTTTGCCGGAAAACGCCACGCCCCAACTGTCAGTCGACGTAGCACTTAAATCGAATTTCCACAGACGCCCTTTCAAGTCACCGCCGTACGCGGCCTGCACGACATTGGAAGAGTTGACCTTGAGCTTCACCGAGGACAAACCGTTGGTGGTTTCCGTGCTGTCGATGACGATTTTCTTGATCAGCGAACCGTCGCGTACATCCAGCACATACAACGCGGCCACGCCAGAATTGCTGCCGTAACCGTTGGAAATAAACGCCGCCCAACGACCGTCGGCCAAGCGTGCCACTTCCGGCCGTGCGTAGGCGTAACCCAGATCATTAAAAGCGTTGGCGGTGCTGGCCGTGTTCGGCGCACTGACCTCCCACAAGGCCTTGATCACATTGCCCGCCGATGCATCAAACAACTGCAGCCCGTAGAACGTTTTACCTCCGGCACCCGTACCACCAATGGCCAGGGTTTTCCAGGCCGTGCCGGACTGCGCGTCGAACACTCCGACTTGCCCGTCGACGAGAAACTTGTGGCTGACGCCATTGATGTAGGTCGGATCAGCAATCAGCCGTAGCGACGGCAACACACTGGACGGCATGTAGGCGTAGCGCCGGGTGCCATTGGCCGAGTTGATGATGTTGACGAAACCGTCGTTGGCATTCACCACCAGATTGGCGTTCATGTTCGCGGCTTTGGTCGTCAGATAAGCGCTGTAAGTGCTATCGCCGGACAAGTCGGCAGCGGTCTTGTCCGTGGGGGCCGCCAGCACCAATGGCGAATTGATGATGTCGCCGAGTAATACGTTGCGAACCTTGAGCCCGGTTTTGTTGGTGCCTTTGCTCCACTCCACCAGATCATTGCCGGTGATTCCGGTGGGCAGACTCTGACTGAGCGTGTTTTGTTGCGCTGGGGAAAAGTTGCCGTAAGCCAGTGTTACGGCGGCATTGCTTGCGGTGTTCCAGGATTGGTAAGTCGGCGTAGTCGTTCCGGGCACGATGGTCGTATCAGTCGTCCAAAGCGTGGTCGACGTATTCACCGCCCCGGAAGACGTGAAGCCGAAAGACTTGATGGTGCCGCGCCAATCCTTGGGGTCGTAACTGGTCTGGAAATAGCTGGTACCGCTCGCCAGCGTGGTGCCGCTGGCGACTCCGCTGCCGCCGGAACCCGCCTTGGAAGTGATATCACTCAACGCCGACGACAGCGCCGCATTCAGCCCCGTGCTGTCCGTCGCCTGATAATACTTGCCCTGCCCATAACTGGCCGCATCCGACAACATGTCGTTGGCCGCTGTGAAACCGACTGTGTAGGTGTTCAAGTTTTGCTTGGGAAAATCCACCGCGTTCCAGCTCTTGCCCGCCGCGTCGGTGCCGGTCGAACGCATGTCGATGTCGAAGGCGAATTTGGCGATGTCGTCCAGATAGAGCGTGTCGCCCTCATTGTCGCCATTGAGGTTATTGCCGTCATTATTGACGCCATCCCAGTTCGGCAATCGACTGCCGCCCAGCGGGTCGTTGGTCGGGAAGGTTCGGTCAAACGTCGGCAAACCATCGGTGATCACCACGCCGTAGTTTTTCTGGCAGCGATACTGAATCGGGCTGGTGTAGGTCGTTGGGGTGCTGTTGTAGTACGGCGCCATGCCGCGCATGTAGCGGGTGATCTCGTAATAGGTTTCCGCCAAGGGCGTGTTGGCCACGGCGCTCAAAGCGTTGATCGATGAGATCAGCGCGTTGTAGTTGGTATCCGCCTGGGCCTGAGTCACGCTGCCGGAGACCGGGGCCAGATCGCTGATCGATCGCGCGATGTATCCGCCATTGCCGGAGTTGTTGCTGGTGGCCGGATTGAAGGTCGACAGCCCCATTCGCAAGGTGCGGTTGCTGGTCACCAGTGCCGTCGATACGTTGCGTGCAACGTTGATCCGGTAATCGTTGGGAATCGCCCCGGTGGTGAAATCGCGGGTGCCGTTATTGATGGCCAGACTGACCACGTAAGAAATGTAATCGCCCGAATAACGCGTGTTGCCGCTGCCCACGGGATCCGGCAGTTTCAGGCACAACGGCGCGATGCTGTTGTTGTAGAACGCATAGGCGCCACCGGAACAGCCGGATGTCGGCAGGCTCGACAGAAAGATCGTGTCACCGGTGATCGCTGTCGAACTCAGACACAAGCCGAGCAAGGCGTTGCATTGTCGTGCGGGTGTGGGATTGTCGGCGGGGTTGAAACCGGACGCATAAATGATGCTGTTCATGCTCCCCGAATCATCGATCAA
Source organism: Pseudomonas sp. NPDC088885 (assembly GCF_044750025.1). Classification (NCBI taxonomy): domain Bacteria; kingdom Pseudomonadati; phylum Pseudomonadota; class Gammaproteobacteria; order Pseudomonadales; family Pseudomonadaceae; genus Pseudomonas; species Pseudomonas sp. NPDC088885. The sequence continues at coordinate 13,883 of NZ_JBIVJB010000083.1, forward strand.
CAGCATCACGTTTGGCGGAACCGCTGCAGCGCTCAACAACGGCGAATCCGACGGCGTGAACGCATAGGCCGGTGCCGTCAGATAAAAGCTCAGCAACAGGCCGAGCAGCAGCGATCCATAGCGCTCAATACTTCGCATAAACACTCTCCACCACGCTGCGCGAAGTGCCGGCGATGCCGACCGCAGTAACCCGATACAACGTTGCCGAGGTATTGCTCGGCACGTTCACCGCCGTGAGTGTGGTGCCAATGTTTTGCACACCATAGAAACCATTGCCGGCCGCGATCCACGTCACCCCTGAGGTGGAATTGAGCCCTGCCGCACTGACCACCGAAGATTCCGCCGGCGGCGCGCATTGCGTCGTGCCGCTGCACACCGCCAAGGCGTAAGTATCGAGTTGCACTGCACTTTCGCCCACCCGCAACGCGGCCTCGGCAGTTTGAAACGACTGATTACGCAAACTCACACTGCCGGCCATTTTTTCCTGCAGGTTGGCGCTCTGCATCGACGACAAACCAATCAGCGTCAGCAGCAACAAAAACACCAGACTGACCAGCAACGCCATGCCGCGCTGGGCCTTCCTGTTGTGCAGAGAAATTCGCATCACCCTGGCCCTCACTGCAAGCGGTTGCGCAAAGCGGCAACCACGTTGAAGGTTTGTGGGGCGACCCGGCTGTTGGGGTCGAGCAGGGTCAGGCTCAGGCGCACACTGCGGATGCGTGCCGGATCGCTGGGGTTGGCGCTGTAAGTTGAAGCGGCCACATCGGTCGCAGAACTCGCCAGGCCGAAGGTGACGGTGAAAGCACTGATGTTGTTCACCAGCACCTGCTGGGTCGGCGTGCCGCTGCCGGTGCCCATGAGTATCTGGTTGTTGCTGAAGCTGTAGATCAATCGGCGAATCGGAAAGGCGATCTGTCCGGTCGCCGCCGTTCGTAAACCGGTATACGCCGTGGCGCTGTTGCGGCAATCGGAGAGCACCGTCCAGGTCGGCGTGCCACCACCGCTGCCGATATCGGCGGTCACCAGCGTCAGTTTGAGGTTGGCGTTATCCCAGCCGATCGGAGCGATCTGCGCGGCATTGAAATCCCCGGCCGTGCTCGAATCGGTAATCGTGCCGAGGCATCCGAACATGCCGACCATGCGAATTTCCTGAATCATTTTGCTCAGCACAAAACGCGCGTCTTCCTGCATCGCGGCGGCGCTGTTCTGGCTGACGTAAGTATTTTTCGCCGCGATGAAAATCTGCACGACACCCAGCACGATGATCAGACCCAGCGCGAGAGCCACGAGCAATTCGATCAGGCCGAAACCCCGATTATTGCGCTTCATGGCGTGGCCACCGGATCGACCGCCGCACGGCTGCTGAGGACGAAACTGCGCGGCGCGCTGGCGGTGTTGGCGGCCCGCGCGTCGCTCCAGTTGATGGTGATGGTGTAAACCCGCTGATTGAGGGTGATGCTGCCGGTGGCGGTCGGCCCGCCGAAAGCGATTATGTTGGTGGTGAAATCGTAGAGATCCTGATCGCGAGCGACGCTGAGATTGCCCGAGGTCGGCGGCGTCACGGTGTAGTCGGCGCCGGAGTTGGCGCGAATGCGATCCATCATGTCGTAGGCGATAAAACTGGCCTGACTGGTCATGCGCGAGCTGTCGGTGTACTTCAGCGCATTCAGTTGCACGGCTGCCGCGCCCAACAGCCCGACGGTCAGAATCAGCAACGCGACCAGCACTTCGATCAGCGTCATGCCCTCCTGTGCGTGTTGACTCCCTGCCCTCATCCGCAAATTCCACCCAATTGAATTCGTCCGTTCAAACACACGTTCAGCGTCCTGCTTTGCGTGCCCAGCGTGTAACTGATGACCACCGCCGTAGTCGGTGCGGCCAGACCGCCGAGATTGTTGAAATCCAGCGCGGTCACTCCAGAGGGTAGCGCCAGAGTGGCGCCGCTGCTCATCGCTGGAACAACCCGCAATACATTCGCCGGCGTGCCAGTACTGTCGTAAACCGCCAATTCACCCGTCCAGACGCTGCCGCCGGCGCTCGGGCGCAAGCGAGTGGTCACGCCACGATCAATCGCTTCGAGCCGGGCGAAATTGATTGCCCGTTGCAGATCGCCCATTTCGGTATCGGCCTTGCTGCTCTGGATCGACTTGGTGAACGCCGGCACGGCGAGGGTAATCAGCACCACGAAGATCGCCATCGCCACCAGCAACTCGATCAGCGTGAAACCTTTTGTACGAAGATCCATCGATGCCCTCCGTTGCCGTCGGCTATACCTGCTTCTACACGCTAGAACATTCAACCGACCCGCGTCGGTTGATTTGCCCTGCGCGGCGTAAGGATCGCGCCGCTCATCACACTCCACGGAGGGAGTTTTCATGACGCAACATGGTTTCAGCCTGATAGAACTGCTTATGGGACTGGCGATCGGCGCAATTGTTCTGCTGTTGGTCAATCCGGCGTTCGCAACGCTGCGCGAATCGAACCAGCGGGATCTGGCCGCACAGTCGCTGCTCGACGGTATTCGCAACGCACGCAGCCTGGCCATCACGCGCAATCAGAGCGTGGTGATTCATGGCATCAACGGTGACTGGAGTCAGGGCTGGCGGATCATTGTGGATATCAGCGGCAAAGGGCCTGCGGACAGCAGCAATCCATTACTGGCAGAACGTGCGAGTGACGCGAAGGTGCCGATTGTCGGCAATGGATCTGTAAGGCGTTATGTGCGTTTCAGCAGTCTGGGACAACCGCTGATGCCCGAACGGGCGTTTCAGGCAGGGACATTACATATTTGCTCGGCTCACGAGCCGGTCAGCCAGCGCCAGGTGGTGTTGGCGGCGACCGGTCGCGTGCGCCTGAGCAGCAAAAGCGCTGAACAGGCGTTGTGTCAGAAAACCAAAAACGTCAGATCGAACGAACGCGCAGCTCTTTCGGCATCGAGAACGTGATGTTCTCTTCGCGCCCGGCCAGCTCATCGGCGCCGGTCGCACCCCAGGCTTGCAGTTGCTGAATCACGCCACGCACCAGCACTTCCGGTGCGGAGGCGCCAGCGGTGATGCCGATACGCTCGACACCATCGAACCAGCTCTCTTGCAGATCTTCGGCGCCGTCGATCAGATAGGCCGGGGTGGCCATGCGCTCGGCCAGTTCGCGCAAGCGGTTGGAGTTGGAACTGTTCGGGCTGCCGACTACCAGAACCACGTCGCACTCGTCGGCCAGTTGCTTGACCGCGTCCTGACGGTTTTGCGTGGCGTAACAGATGTCATCCTTGCGCGGGCCGCCGATGGCCGGGAAGCGTGTGCGCAAGGCATCAATGACGCGACTGGTGTCGTCCATCGACAGCGTGGTCTGAGTAACGAAAGCGAGTTTTTCCGGGTTATGCACCTGCAATTCGGCGACGTCTTTTTCGTCTTCAACGAGGTAGATCGCGCCGCCATTGCTGGCGTCGTACTGGCCCATGGTGCCTTCGACTTCCGGGTGACCGGCGTGGCCGATCAGGATGCACTCACGACCATCGCGGCTGTATTTCGCGACTTCGATGTGCACCTTGGTCACCAGCGGACACGTGGCGTCGAAGACTTTCAGGCCACGGCCAGCGGCTTCGGTACGCACGGCCTGGGAAACGCCGTGGGCACTGAAAATGACGATGACGTCGTCCGGCACCTGATCCAGTTCTTCGACGAAGATCGCACCACGACTGCGCAGGTCTTCAACGACGAACTTGTTGTGCACCACTTCATGGCGCACGTAGATCGGTGGCCCGAAGACTTCCAGGGCGCGGTTGACGATTTCGATCGCCCGGTCCACACCGGCGCAGAAGCCACGGGGATTGGCGAGTTTGATTTGCATGCTGTGCCTCGTGTCTTGCGCGCGAAAACAATGAAAAACCATTGTAGGGATCAGCTCTCTGTGGCGAGGGGATTTATCCCCGTTCGGCTGCGTAGCAGTCGTCGACCTTTCAGCGCATTCATTCAGAATTGCGGTGCCTGGTTCGGGGGCGCTTCGCACCCCAACGGGGATAAATCCCCTCGCCACAAAGGCTCACTCCTACATTTTTACAGCGCTTTAACGGAAATGATTTCCACGTCAAAGGTCAGCGTTTTGCCTGCCAGCGGGTGGTTGAAGTCGATGGTCACTTGCGTGTCGTCGAATTCTTTCACCACGCCCGGCAGCTCAGTATTGGCCGCATCGTTGAAGATCACCAGCAAACCCGGCGACAGCTCCATGTCGACGAACTGCGAGCGCGGGATGATCTGCACGTTCTGCGGGTTCGGCTGGCCGAAAGCATTTTCAGGCTCAACAGTCAGCGTGCGCTTGTCACCGGCCTTGAAGCCGAACAGCGCCGCTTCGAAACCCGGCAGCAGGTTGCCGTCGCCGACCTTGAAGGTCGCCGGGGCTTTGTCGAACGTGCTGTCGACGGTGTCGCCGTTCTCCAGGCGCAATGCAAAGTGCAAAGTGACTTCCGTGTTCTGGCCGATGCGTTGCTCAGCCAATACCTGTTCAGTCATGAACGGCCTCTTCGGTTTTCTTGGTTTTGAACATGTCCAGTGCCAGCATCACCGCGCCAACGGTAATCGCGCTGTCGGCGAAGTTGAACGCCGGGAAGTACCAGCGGTTCTGCCAGTGCACCAGAATGAAATCGATCACATGACCCAGGGCAATGCGGTCGTACAGATTGCCCAGCGCGCCACCCAGCACCAGCGCCAAAGCGACGGCCAGCCAGGTTTCGTTGCGACCCAGGCGCTTGAGCCAGACCACCAGCACCGCACTGACCACAATGGCGATCAGGGCAAACAGCCAGCGCTGCCAGCCGGAGCTGTCCGCGAGGAAGCTGAAGGCAGCGCCGGTGTTGTACGCCAGCGTCCAGCTGAAGTAATCAGGAATGATCACGATCTGCTGGTACATCTCAAGCTTGCCTTCGAAGTAGAACTTGCTGGCCTGGTCAATGACCAGAACCAGCAAACTCAACCAGAGCCAGCTCAACCGTCCGAAACGGCCAACGGCATTAGGCATAGTGACGAACCTCGCCAGCGCCGCTGATGTTGTCGACGCAACGACCGCAGATTTCCGGATGCTCCGGGTTCACGCCAACGTCTTCACGGCAGTGCCAGCAACGGGCGCACTTCGGGAAGGCCGATTTGACGATCTTCAGCTTCAGGCCGCTGACTTCAGTCACGACCGCGTCTTCAGGTGCGCTGACAAAAGGCGCAACACTGGCCGTCGAAGTGATCAGGACAAAGCGCAGTTCGTTGCTCAGCTTGGCCAGATCGGCGCTCAGGGCGTCTTCGGCGTACAGCGTCACTTCGGCTTGCAGGTTGCCACCGACGGCTTTGGCCGCGCGCTGGATTTCCATTTCTTTGTTGACCGCTACTTTCACCGCCATTACGCGCTCCCAGTAGTCGCGGCCCAGTTCAACGTCAGCTGGCAGCTCGGTCAGGCCTTCGTACCAGGTGTTGAGCATGACCGATTCGTTACGCTCGCCCGGCAGGTATTCCCACAGTTCGTCGGCGGTGAAAGCGAGGATCGGCGCGATCCAGCGCACCAGCGCTTCGGAGATGTGGAACAGCGCGGTTTGCGCCGAACGGCGAGCCTTGCTGTTGGCGCCAGTGGTGTACTGACGGTCCTTGATGATGTCGAGGTAGAAACCGCCCAGCTCCTGCACGCAGAAGTTGTGGATCTTCGAGTAGACGTTCCAGAAACGGTATTCGCCGTAATGCTCTTGCAGCTCGCGTTGCAGCAGCAAGGTGCGGTCGACCGCCCAACGATCCAGCGCGAGCATTTCTTCAGCCGGCAGGATGTCGGTGGCCGGGTTGAAACCGCTCAGGTTCGAGAGCAGGAAGCGCGCGGTGTTACGAATACGACGATAGGCGTCCGCACTGCGTTGCAGGATCTGATCGGAAACTGCCATCTCACCCGAGTAGTCGGTCGACGCGACCCACAGACGCATGATGTCGGCGCCCAGGGTGTCGTTGACTTTTTGTGGCGCAATCACGTTGCCCAGCGATTTGGACATCTTGCGGCCAGCTTCGTCGACGGTGAAACCGTGAGTCAGCAGTTCGCGGTACGGCGCGTGATTGTCGATGGCGCAACCGGTCAGCAGCGACGAGTGGAACCAGCCACGGTGTTGGTCAGAACCTTCCAGGTACAGATCGGCGCGCGGGCCGCTCTCGTGACCCATCGGGTGCGAACCGCGCAGGACGTGCCAGTGCGTGGTGCCCGAATCGAACCAGACGTCGAGGGTGTCGCTGATTTTGTCGTACAGCGGCGCTTCGTCGCCGAGCAACTCGGCAGCGTCCATCTTGAACCAGGCTTCGATGCCTTCGACTTCAACGCGTTTGGCGACTTCTTCCATCAGCTCGACGGTACGTGGGTGCAGTTCGCCGCTTTCCTTGTTCAGGAAGAACGGGATCGGCACGCCCCAGTTACGTTGACGCGAGATGCACCAGTCAGGACGGTTGGCGATCATCGAATGCAGACGCGCCTGGCCCCAGGCCGGCACGAACTTGGTGTTTTCGATGGCTTTGAGCGAACGTACACGCAGGGTGTCGCCGCTGGTTGGCTCTTTGTCCATGCCGATGAACCACTGCGCAGTGGCGCGGTAGATCAGCGGGGTCTTGTGGCGCCAGCAGTGCATGTAGCTGTGTTCGATGACGGTGGTGTGCATCAGCGCACCGACTTCGGTCAGCTTGTCGACGATGGCCGGGTTGGCCTTCCAGATGAACTGGCCGCCGAAGAATTCCAGCGACGGCACGTAAACGCCGTTGCTTTGCACTGGATTGAGGATGTCGTCGTTGACCATGCCGTATTTTTTGCAGGTCACGAAGTCGTCTACGCCGTAAGCCGGAGCGGAGTGAACCACGCCGGTGCCAGCGCCCAGTTCAACGTAGTCAGCCAGGTACACCGGCGACAGACGGTCGTAGAACGGGTGACGGAAGTTGATCAGCTCCAGCTCTTTACCGGTGGTGGTCGCGATGACCGAACCTTCGATGCCGTAGCGCGCCAGGCAGGCTTCAACCAGCTCTTCAGCCAGTACCAGCAGCTTGTCGCCGACATCCACCAGTGCGTAGTTGAATTCCGGGTGAACGTTCAGTGCCTGGTTGGCCGGGATGGTCCACGGGGTGGTGGTCCAGATCACGATCGAGGCAGGCTTGCTCAACGATGGCAGACCGAACGCGGCAGCCAGTTTGGCTTCGTCAGCGATCGGGAACGCAACGTCGATGGTCGAGGACTTTTTGTTCTCGTACTCGACTTCCGCTTCGGCCAAGGCCGAACCGCAGTCGAAGCACCAGTTCACAGGCTTGAGGCCCTTGAACACGAAACCGCCCTTGACGATTTCAGCGAGGGCGCGGATTTCACCGGCCTCGTTCTTGAAATCCATGGTCTTGTACGGGTTGGCCCAGTCGCCCAGCACGCCGAGACGGATGAATTCGGACTTCTGCCCTTCGATCTGCTCGGTGGCGTAGGCACGGCACAGTTCGCGGGTCTTGTCCGCGCCCAGATTTTTGCCGTGGGTCACTTCAACCTTGTGCTCGATCGGCAGGCCGTGGCAGTCCCAACCCGGAACATACGGCGCGTCGAAACCCGACAGGGTCTTCGAGCGGATGATCATGTCCTTGAGAATCTTGTTCAGTGCGTGACCGATGTGGATCGTGCCGTTGGCATACGGAGGGCCGTCATGCAGAACGAACTTCGGACGATC
>NZ_JBIVJB010000084.1:0-21482 GCF_044750025.1 Pseudomonas sp. NPDC088885
CAGACAGAGCATGGTTGGCTGGCAGGCCGTTATCGCGAGCAGGCTCACTCCTACAATTGGATGGTGTTGAATCAGAACAGAGCATGGTTGGCTGGAAGGGCGTCATCGCGAGCAGGCTCACTCCTACAATTGGATCGTGTACATCCGGGCAGAAACAGGTCGGCTGTCAGGCCGCCTTCGCGAGCAGGCTCGCTCCCACAGTTGGATGGTGTTGAATCAGACAGAGCATGGTTGGCTGGCAGGCCGCTTTCGCGAGCAAGCTCTGCTCCTACAAAAGCAGGATCAAAAGATCGCAGCCTTCGGCAGCTCCTACATGAAATCAAACCCGCGCCACCACTAGGCCGAGTGTCAGCTCGCCTGCTTTTGATCTTGATGTTGATCTTAGAGCCCGTCGGGAGGCTGAGTGGAGGGATTCATACGGGGAAAGCATCGAGAGGAGGTGCAGCGAAGCAAACCGTAGGCGATGCCCCCGGATGAACCCGGAGCGAAGGAACCCGAGCCTTAGCGAGGGCCGGACGTCAGGGCACAGACCTTTGGTTCCTTTGGGGCGTTTGCCAAAGGGACTCGCCGTAAGGGCGAAACCACAGTCAGCAACCCCCGCAGAAACGGATATTCACCCAAAACCCCAAGAACATGGTCGGCCCGAAGGCCGCCACGTAACACAAAAGATCAAGCCTCCCGCCGAACCCTGAACCAAGCCGCATACAACGCCGGCAAAAACAAAAGCGTCAAAGCCGTAGCCACAATCAACCCCCCCATAATCGCCACCGCCATCGGCCCGAAAAACACACTGCGCGACAACGGAATCATCGCCAAAACCGCCGCCAACGCCGTCAACACAATCGGCCGAAACCGCCGCACAGTCGCCTCAATAATCGCCTGCCAAGGCCCAAGCCCCGACTTGATATCCTGCTCAATCTGATCCACCAGAATCACCGAATTGCGCATGATCATCCCCGACAACGCAATCGTCCCCAACATCGCCACAAACCCGAACGGCTGACGGAACACCATCAAAAACAGCACCACCCCGATCAACCCCAGCGGCGCCGTCAAAAACACCATCGCCGTGCGCGAAAAATTGCGCAACTGCACCATCAACAGCGTCAGCACCACCACGATAAACATCGGCACCCCGGCATTCACCGACTTCTGCCCACGCTCAGAATCCTCCACCGTGCCGCCGACATCCAGCAGATAACCATCCGGCAACTCCGCGCGAATCGGATCGAGCGTCGGCATGATCTGCTTAATCAACGTCGCCGGCTGCTCCTTGCCATAAATGTCCGCGCGCACCGTCACCGTCGGCAACCGATTGCGGTGCCAGATAATCCCTTCTTCAAAGCCATATTCCAGCGTCGCGACCTGCGACAACGCGACACTGCGGCCGTTATCCGTCGGCACCGCCAGACTCGGCAACAACGACAACTCGGTGCGCTCATGCACCGTGCCGCGCAGCAGAATCTCGATCAACTCGTTGTCTTCGCGGTACTGACTGACACTCGCGCCGGTCAGCGAACTCTGCAGAAACTTCGCCAGATTGGCCGTGCTCACACCGAGCGCCCGGGCACGATCCTGATCGATGTTCAGGTACACGACTTTGCTCGGTTCCTCCCAATCCAGATGCACATTGACCACATACGGATTCTCGCGAACCTTGGTCGCGACTTTGCGCGCCAGCGCACGGACTTCTTCGATGTGTTCGCCGGTGACGCGGAACTGCACGGGGTAACCTACCGGCGGGCCATTCTCCAGACGCGTGACCCGCGAGCGCATCGCCGGGAATTGCTCGTTCAATGTGCTGATCAACCAGTTGCGCAGCGCCTCACGTTCCTCGATGGTTTTCGCCAACACCACAAACTGCGCGAAGCTCGCCGCGGGCAACTGCTGATCCAGCGGCAGATAGAAACGCGGCGAACCGGTGCCGATATACGCCACGTAATTATCGATGCCGGCGTGATCCTTGAGCATCGCCTCCAGGCGTTTGACCTCACCGGTGGTATTGGCCAGCGAAGCGCCTTCGGCCAGTTTCAGATCGACCATCAATTCCAGTCGATTGGAGGCCGGGAAGAACTGCTGTGGAACGTAACGGAACAACATCACCGAGGCGATAAACAGCCCTACCGTCAGCACGATCACGGTTTTACGGTGCACCACACACCACTCGACCAGCCGCCGAACACGCTGATAAAACGGCGTGCCATACGGATCCGGCTGACCATCGCCCGTGCCGTGTTTGGCGGCGTGAATTTTCGCCAGATCCGGCAGGAGTTTTTCCCCCAGATACGGCACGAACATCACCGCCGCCACCCACGAAGCGAGCAGCGCGATGGTCACCACCTGAAAGATTGATCGGGTGTATTCGCCGGTGCCCGACTGCGCAGTGGCAATCGGCAAGAAACCCGCAGCGGTGATCAACGTGCCGGTGAGCATCGGGAACGCGGTGCTGGTCCAGGCATAACTCGCCGCGCGGATGCGATCGAAACCCTGCTCCATTTTGATCGCCATCATTTCCACGGCGATGATCGCGTCGTCCACCAGCAGACCCAGCGCCAATACCAACGCGCCGAGGGAAATCTTGTGCAGACCGATGTTCAGGTAATACATGCAGGCGAAGGTCATCGCCAGCACCAGTGGAATAGTCAGCGCCACGACCATGCCGGTACGCACGCCGAGGGAGAAGAAGCTCACCAGCAAGACAATCGCCAGCGCTTCGACCAACACCTGGACGAACTCGCCGACCCCGGTTTTCACTGCCGCTGGCTGGTCGGAAACCTTGCGCAATTGCATGCCGGCCGGAAGGTTTTTCTGGATGCGCGAGAACTCGACTTCCAGCGCTTTACCGAGCACCAGAATGTCGCCGCCGTCCTTCATCGCCACGGCCAGACCGATCGCATCCTCGCCCATAAAGCGCATGCGCGGTGCCGGTGGATCGTTGAAACCACGCCGCACATCGGCGACATCGGAGATGCGGAACGTGCGATCACCGACACGGATCGGGAAGTTTCTTATCTCGTCGACTGTCTGAAAATTCCCCGACACCCGTAGCTGCAATCGCTCACTGCCAGTTTCAAAGAATCCCGCAGTCGAAACCGCATTCTGCTCTTGCAGCGCCTGTTGCACCGCCGCCAACGGCAAACCGAGGGTCGCCAGTTTGACGTTGGATAACTCGACCCAGATTTTTTCGTCCTGCAAACCGAGTAAGTCGACCTTGCCGACATCCTTGACCCGTTGCAGCTGGATCTGGATGCGGTCGGCGTAATCCTTGAGCACTGCGTAGTCGAAACCGTCGCCGGTCAGCGCATAGATATTGCCGAACGTGGTGCCGAATTCATCGTTGAAAAACGGCCCCTGAATATCCGGCGGCAACGTGTGGCGGATATCGGCGACCTTCTTGCGCACCTGGTACCAGAGGTCGGGGATTTCCTTGGAATGCATCGAGTCGCGGGCGATAAACGTGACCTGCGATTCACCGGGGCGTGAGAACGAGACGATGCGCTCGTACTCACCGGTTTCCATCAGTTTCTTTTCAATGCGTTCGGTGACCTGGCGCGAGACCTCCTGCGCGGTCGCACCCGGCCAGCGGGTCTGAATGACCATGGCTTTGAAGGTGAACGGCGGGTCTTCACTCTGGCCGAGCTTGGTGTAGGACAACGCCCCGACGATGGCCAGCAAAAGCATCAGGAACAGTACGATCTGGCGATTACGCAGCGCCCATTCGGAAAGGTTGAAGCGCATCGGGACTTACTCCTTGTCCGCCAGATTGACCACACGGTTGGAGCGATCCACCGGACGCACCTGCTGACCTTCCAAAAGCACATGTACGCCGGCCGCCACCACCCAGTCGTTGGCGTTCAAGCCTTCAAGCACCGGCACGGTTTTTTCGCCGAACGGGCCGACGCGCACCGGGGTTTTCTTCAACGTGTTGTTGCCGTTGACCACCCAGACGTAGGTCGCACCGTTTTCAGCGGTGAGTGCCGAGAGCGGCACCGACAGCGACACGGCATCGGCCGATTGCACAAACACGCGAGCGCTCTGGCCCAGTTCGGCCGGGACTTTGCCGGCGGTGAACGAAATGCGCGCGGCAAAGGTGCGCGAGCGTGGATCGGCGGCGGGCGACAGTTCGCGGATCTGCCCGGCGAAGCGCTGGTTCTGCTGCGTCCACAATTCGACGGACACTGGCTGACCGACCTTGAAACGGCCGAAGCTTTGCTCGGGCAGGCTGATCAACACCTCACGCTCGCCATCGGTGGCGAGGGTGTACACAGTCTGTCCGGCGGCAACCACTTGGCCGACTTCCACCGAACGCTTGGCCACCACGCCGTCCTGCGGCGCACGCAGCACCGCGTAACTGGCCTGATTGGTCGAGACGTTGAATTCAGCTTTGATTTGTTTGAGGCGGGCTTCACCTGAGCGGTAAAGGTTTTCAGCATTGTCGTAAGCCGAGCGGCTGACCATCTGCCGATCCATCAGGGTTTTGTAGCGATCGCGCTCGGCGCGCACCAGATTGAGATTGGCTTCGGCGGCGGCGACTTGCGCACGGGTGGCTTCCAGTTGCAGGCGCACGTCTTGCGGATCGAGCTCGGCGAGCGGTTGATCGGCCTTCACGCGCTGACCTTCATCGACCAGTCGTCGGCTGACTTTGCCACCAATGCGGAATGCCAGATCAGGTTCGTAGCGGGCGCGCACCTCGCCCGGATAACTTTCCATCGCCTGCGCCGAAGGCTCTGGCTGCACCACCATGGCCGGTCGCACGGTGACTTGCGTCACTTCTTCCTGACCGCACGCTGACAAAAGGAACGCCAGACTCGCTGGCAACGCACAGGACAACGCATGGCGGAACATGGTGACGGACCTTTCGCTAATGGTGCTTGGAATAATTATACTGGCGAGTATGTTATTAATAGCAAACTCACCAGTCCAGTATTAAAAGCGAAGAATGTCGAACAATCTTTCAGCTCCAAACGGCCCGGGCCGCCCCAAGGATCTGGCCAAACGCCAGGCGATCCTCGACGCGGCGAAAATTCTGTTTCTGAGTCATGGCTATGCCAACACCAGCATGGACGCGGTCGCCAGCGAGGCTGGCGTGTCGAAGCTGACGGTTTACAGCCATTTCAACGACAAGGAGACGCTGTTCTCCGCCGCCGTGATGGCCAAATGCGAGGAGCAATTACCCACACTGATCTTCGAATTGCCGGAAGGCATCGCCGTGGAAAATGTGTTGCTGAACATTGCCCGAGGCTTTCATCACCTGATCAATAGCGATGAATCGGTGAATCTGCACCGGTTGATCATGGCGCTGGGGGTGCAGGATCCGAAGCTGTCGCTGATCTTCTTCGAGGCCGGTCCGCAGCGCATGGTGCAAGGGATGGAGCGCTTGCTGACGCGCATCCATGAGACGGGCGCGCTGAACATCGACATGCCGCGTAATGCGGCCGAGCATTTCTTTTGCCTGATCAAAGGCGCGGGGAATTTCCGGCTGATGTTTGGTTGCGGGGAGCCGTTGAGCGAAGAGGCTGCGGAGAGCCATATTGAGGAAGTGGTGGGGTTGTTTATGCGGGCTTACAAACCCTGATTTCTTCGGTGCCTGGATCGACGCCTTCGCGAGCAGGCTCGCTCCCACATTGGAATGCATTTCAAATGTGGGAGCGAGCCTGCTCGCGAAGGGCGCAACTCGGTCTCAAGGCTTGAGCGCTTTCTTCGGGTAGATGTCGTAGCGGCTCGATTTGCCATCCAGCGCATGACTCGGCTTCGGCCCTTCAATGCACGGCGCCTTGCGCGGTCGTTTGACCACCACCCGGTGCGTCGCCAGTGCCAGCGCCGCCTGCAACAGCGCCGGCGCATCCGGATCATCGCCCACCAGCGGCCGGAACAGACGCATCTCTTTCTTCACCAGCGCGGTCTTCTCGCGGTGCGGAAACATCGGGTCGAGATAAATCACCTGCGGCGCCTCACCTTCCCAGTTCTGCATGACCTCGATGGAATTGCCCTTGAGCAACTTCATCCGCGCCACGATTGGCGCTACTTCGAAATCTTCCGCACCACGCGCCAGACCATCCTCCAACAGCGCACCGATCAGCGGCTGGCGCTCGATCAGGCTCATCTCGCAACCCAGACTGGCCAGCACAAACGCATCCTTGCCCAGCCCCGCCGTCGCATCCAGCACGCGCGGGCGCACGCCTTGAGCGACGCCGACAGCCTTGGCGATCATCTGCCCGCTGCCGCCACCGTATAAACGCCGATGCGCCGCGCCGCCCTCAACGAAGTCGACCCGCACCGGCCCCGGTGCGTCCGGGCCGAGCTGTTGCAGCTGCAAACCCTGCTCGCCGACCTGCAAGGCAAACTCGCCGTCAGCCACCTCGCGCGGCAGACCGAGACGCTCGGCCCACTGCGCAGCTTGCGCTTCAAACGTCGCGCCGAGGGCTTCGACATGGATGCGGCAGGCCGCGGGTTGCTCGATCATGGAAAACACGCTCAAAAATTCAAGGAGCGGCAAAAACCGCCGATAACTCATTCAACGCACATTTTGCCAGAGCTGAGCGTCAACCGAAAAAAATGTCAGGCATTCTTCCCACATCGATTGGCTACATTTCGCCCCATGGCGACTTTAGCCGTCAAAACACTCAAGCACTGAGCGGCGTCAGTCACCTGTGGCAGGATTTCTTTGCCCAGGCGCTGGCCGAGCAGACGAGTGATGCGGTGCCGGCCTGCGGCACGTTTCCACCGGTTGACCTGAGCAGCACTGAAGAGCCGACCGTCGGCAGCGACCTGCACGCGCACATCGTCAGCCAGCGCGAATGCGATGTGGTGGAAACCCAAGTGCGTCCGCCGGAGCCACTGTTCCTGCCGATCGCCGAATTCGAAACCGATCTGCTCGACAAGCCGTTCCCACCGTTCCCGGCAGAAGAACTGAAAGCGCAGCAAGAGCAGCAGGATTTCGACAGCAGTTGGGTTCGCCCTGTGGTTATCAACAACGGCCAGCCAATGCCAGAACCGGGCCCGGCACCGCAGAAAAAGCCGCTGTACCTGCCGATTGCCGAGTTCGACCTCGACCTGATGCAGAAACCTTATCCGCCATTCCCGCCGGAAAAAATCGTCGAGCAACAGAAGGCGCTGGACTTCGACAACGGCTGGGCACGCCCGATCGTTCTGCAGAACCTGCGCCTCGCCGCGTAACCTTTAGCGACACACGCTCCAGCGCCCGACATCGACATGAAAGTGATTGCGATGGGCAGCGTTGTAATCCGGACTCAACACCACACTGAACGCTTCGCAGGCGCCGTCGCGCACCTGCCGTAGAAATTGCGCGTCCTGATTTTGCTTCGGCCAATCCTTGAGCACGCTGATGCTGCGCCCGTCAGCCAGACGAAACCCGGCGATGTCCAGCGCATCGGCGCTGGCATGACGGCTGAGTGCGCCGCTCTCGCGGTTGTAGACATTGCGGCAGGCGAAGCTGCCGAGGTGATCGAGGCGCGTAACCTTCTGGCCATAGATCGATTGAGCTGCCGGTTGCAGGGTGTGGTGTTCAAACATCGCGTAGGCCACCGCCAGCGGGCAACTGGCGAGGAAACTGCTGCTCAACGCCACCTCACCGCCCTGCACGCGCAAGGCGCTGATCAGCGGGCACTTGGCGTCGGGGCTGTCGGATTGCCGGGTGACGCGCAGATCTGAACTGCTCAACGCCTGTGCACAAAGTTCTGGATCACCGCGCAAGCGCATCAGCTTGTAACCGGTGAGCCAACTAGGCGCGGCTTTCACGTCCAGCGGCGCCCAAGGATTCCACTGCGGCGGCACCTGCAGCCAGCCGCGCCAGACACTGAACGCGGCACCGCCGATCATCAACAGCACCAGCCAAAATATCCATCGCCCCATGTTCAGCCTTTGAAGAACTGATTGGCTTTGGCGTACGGCATCGACTGCGAGATGAAGCCGAACGTGCCGGACTGCTGAATTTCTTCAGCGGCGCGGAAGAACTCGCCGAACGCCGCCAGCGCCAATGCCGAACCGGTGCTGATGCGGCGCACGCCCATGTCCTGCAATTCCTGCACGGTCAGTTTCAAACCGCCGGACATCAACACGTTGACCGGTTTCGGCGCCACCGCACGTACCACCGCCAGCACTTCTTCGGCGTTGCGTAAACCCGGCGCGTACAGCACGTCGGCGCCAGCGTCGGCGAAGGCTTTCAAGCGGCAAATGGTGTCATCGAGGTCAGGATTGCCGTGCAGATAGTTCTCCGCACGCGCGGTGAGGATGAAAGGAAATGGCAGCGTGCGCACGGCCGCGACAGCGGCTTCGATGCGCGCGACGGCATGTTCGAAACAATAGATCGGCGCATCCGGGCGGCCCGTCGCGTCTTCGATCGAACCACCGACCGCGCCCGCTTCGGCGGCACGCAACAAGCTTTTCGCGGACTCGGTCGGGTCATCGGAAAAGCCGTTTTCCAGATCCACCGCCACCGGCAAATCGGTTGCGGCGACAATCGCGCGGACATTGGTCAAGGTCTCATCAAGACTCAACGCGCCATCGGCCTTGCCCTGGGAAAACGCATAACCGGCGCTGGTCGTGGCCAAGGCCTGATAGCCGAGGCTGGCGAGCATCTTCGCCGAGCCTGCATCCCACGGATTGGGAATGACGAAGATCCCCGGTTGTTCATGCAGGGCTTTGAAGGCGTGGGCCTTACGGGTCTGTTGTTGAAGGGCTTGTGCGTCCATCGGCTGGCTCCCGGGCAGGAAATAAATCCGCCTCAGAGCAGGCCAAGTTGCTCGGCGGCGGGCTCTCTGTATAGCTCAGGCAGCGGTGGCAGGCCAGGCAAACGTTGCATCAATTGTGCGTGAAAACGTTGCGCCAGCTTCGCCGCCAACAGGTTGTCGGCGGTGTGCAGGAAGATGTACGGCGTGCGGCCCTCTTCGATCCACTCGGCGATTTTCGCCACCCACGGCACGAGGAAGGTGTCGTTGGCTTCAAGCTCCGGATGACCGATGAAGCGCACCTGCGGGAATTGCGTGAACGCCGCCGGGCGCGTCGGCACGCGGGGCTTTTTTGATTGCGCGTGGATCACCGAGGATTCGGTCGACAGGCAACTGAACAGCGCACGCGGATCGAGGCAGATGCGCTCGACGCCACGGTCGAGCAGCAAGCGATTGAGCAAACGTTCGCTCTCACCCTTGGCGAAGAACTGTTCATGCCGCACTTCCACCGCCAGCGGGCAATCCAGCGCATCGATGAACGCCGCCAGTTCCGGCAGCCGATGTGGCGTGAAGCTTTTCGACAATTGCAGCCACAACGGCGAAACACGCTGACCGAGGGGTTTGAGTAATTGCAGGAAGGTTTCGGCGGCGGTCAGTTGCTCGCGCAAGTCGCCGCTGTGGCTGATGTCGCCGGGGAATTTGGCGGTAAAGCGAAAGTGTTCGGGCATGACTTCGGCCCATCGCTGCACAGTGGCCGGCGACGGGCTGGCGTAGAAGGTCGTGTTGCCTTCGACGGCGTTGAATACTTGAGAATAGAGACCGAGGAAGTCAGAAGTTTTTGCGTCTACCGGGTAGAGATACTCGCGCCAGGCGTTTTCGCTCCAGGACGGGCAACCGAGGTAGTAAGGCAAATCCATCAGATGTACAGATCGAGGCCCAGCACGTCTGCATCCCAATCGACAAAACCGGCGGTGCTCAGGTAGCTGGCAAGGGCCATCGCTACGCTTTTGCTCATGGCGCGGTGGTAAATCATGTCTTGTTGGCGGGCGGGCAGATTGCTCAGGCGTTGCGCGGTGGCTTTGGCGGCAGCACGTGCGGCCAGTTGCTCTTCAGTCGGGAATTCCAGCTCGCCGTCGATATCGTCGACGGATTCATCCACGGTCACATTGCCTTTGCGAGGCTTGCGCTTGATGGGATAGGACTGAGAGGAGAGGCCGTCTATACGCATAAATACATGCTCGGTATCGATGATGGCAATTTAGCGGCACCGGGCCGACTTAGCAAACTGCCGAGTGATAACTAGAACACATAAAGCGCAAAAGGTTTAAAGCGAGGGGGTGGAAACTGACGATTGGTGTTTTGAAAATCAAAAGATCGCAGCCTTCGGCAGCTCCTACAGTTGGAATGCGATCCTTGTAGGAGCTGCCGAAGGCTGCGATCTTTTAAAGGCTCAGCGAGCCTTGGGGGTGGCGACTTTGTCGCGCAGGTAAACCGGTTGTGCGTCATCTGCCGGGATCGACTCGCCGCGCTCCCAAGCGAAGCGCGCCAGAGTCAGCAAGTCTTCAGCGTGAGGCAGCATGCCCGCATCCGAGCCCGTCAGATTGACGGCAATACGCTCGGCATACCCCCAACCGGTGCCAGCACCAAACCAGTCGCCACTGGCATCCGCCGGCAGCGCGACCACTTCCGGCGGCAGCACCGCTTCGGCGCCGACCAGACGCATCTCCCCCGCCGTCTCGCGGTAGCAGCCCCAATACACTTCATCCATGCGCGCATCAATGGCCGCCGCGACCTGGCTCACGCCATGTTCACGCAACGCCCGCTGCGCCAGCACCGCCAGGTTGGACACCGGCAACACCGGGCGATCCAGCGCAAACGCCAGGCCCTGCACCACACCAATGGCAATCCGCACACCGGTAAACGCACCCGGCCCGCGACCGAAAGCAATCGCATCGACCGCTTGCAACGTGGTGCCAGCGTCGGCCAGCAGTTGCTGAATCATCGGCAGCAGCTTCTGCGCGTGCAGGCGCGGGATCACCTCGTAATGGCTCGTGACCTTGCCGTCATGCAGCAAGGCAACGGAGCAAGCTTCAGTCGCGGTGTCCAGGGCCAGCAAGGTGCTCATCGATGTTTCCAAAACAGGGGTGGGAAAAAGTGCGTCAGTATAAACAACTACGGCCCGCAAGCGGGCCGTGGATGATGCTGCGATTCAGACTTTTCAGCTCAGCGCTGCCAGCACCTTGGCGGTGATTGCATCAACCGAACCTACGCCTGGAATGTGGCTGTACTTCGGCTTGCCAGCATTTTTGGCGGACAGGTTCTGATAGAACTCCACCAGCGGCTTGGTCTGCGAGTGGTAAACCGACAGGCGATGACGCACGGTTTCTTCAGTGTCGTCCTTGCGCTGTACCAGCTCTTCGCCGGTGATGTCGTCTTTGCCAGCGATTTTCGGCGGGTTGTAGACGATGTGGTAAACGCGGCCGCTGGCTTCGTGAACACGACGACCGGCGATGCGTTGAACGATTTCTTCGTCTTCAACTGCGATTTCAACCACAGCGTCCAGCTCGACGCCGGCGGTAACCAGTGCTTCGGCCTGCGGAATGGTGCGCGGGAAGCCGTCGAACAGGAAGCCGTTGGCGCAGTCAGGCTGAGCGATACGATCTTTGACCAGTGCGATGATCAGGTCATCGGACACCAGGCCGCCGGCATCCATGATGCTCTTGGCTTGCACGCCCAGCGGAGTACCGGCCTTGACCGCTGCACGCAGCATGTCACCGGTGGAAATTTGTGGAATGCCGAATTTTTCGGTGATGAACTTTGCCTGAGTACCTTTACCGGCCCCGGGAGCTCCCAGCAGAATGACGCGCATTAGATGTGCTCCTCAATTTTTTTATAAAAAGCTTTTACAAAACAAAGGATTCGCCTCTTGGGACGAATCCTGAAAATACGGGACGTGGCCGCAGAAACGGCCAAAGGCTGATCAAGATACACAGCAGGCTGCGCCCACACAAGACGCCAAAAGTCGGAGAAACCTTCGCCCGCCGCGACCCTGCGACGCGGTGACCCAAGTCGCAACCCCATCATTAACTGTCGCCTGGCGGCACTTTCACCCGTCAGGCAAAGCGGCAACCGGCGCAAGTGACCGGTGCTGCACGCCGCTGCAAAACCGTTAGCCGGTGTTGCGCAAACCGGCGGCGATCCCCGCCACAGACACCAGCAACGCCTGTTCCACCGGGCTGCCCTGCTCGACATTCTGCTGCCGTGAACGGGCCAGCAACTCGGCCTGCAATAGATGTAGCGGGTCGAGGTAAGTGTTACGCAGACGGATGAATTCGAGGGTGTCCGGGCTATGCGCCAGAAGCTGCGACTGACCGGTCAGACCAAGCACCACCGCGCACGCCTGCGACAATAGGTCGCGTAACTGCGCGCCCAACGGCAGCAAATCCGCCTCGACCAGACGCTCGTCGTAGGACAACGCGATGTCCGCGTCGGCCTTGGCCAGCACCATTTCCAGCATGTCGATGCGCGTGCGGAAGAACGGCCATTGCTCGCGCATCTGCCCGAGCAACTCGCCTTCGCCACGCTCCAGCGCTTTGCTCAACGCCGATTCCCAGCCGAGCCACGCCGGCAGCATCAGCCGCGTTTGGGTCCAGCCGAAGATCCACGGGATCGCCCGCAGACTTTCGATGCCGCCCGCGCGGCGTTTCGCCGGACGACTGCCGAGCGGCAAGCGGCCCAACTCCTGCTCCGGTGTGGACTGACGGAAATACTCAACGAACTGCGGATTCTCTCGCACCACCTGACGGTAAGCACTGACACCATCGGCCGCCAATTCGTCCATCAGATGCCGCCATTCCGGCGTCGGTGGCGGCGGTGGCAGCAACGTCGCTTCAAGCACCGCTGCCAGATACAGATTGAGGTTTTGCTCGGCGATGTCCGGCAGGCCGAATTTGAATCGAATCATTTCCCCCTGCTCAGTGGTACGGAAACGCCCCGCCACCGAACCCGGTGGCTGCGACAGAATCGCCGCGTGCGCCGGGCCACCGCCACGGCCGACGGTGCCGCCGCGACCGTGGAACAGCAGCAATTCAACTTGCTGCTCACGGCAGATTTCCACCAAGCGTTCCTGCGCGCGATATTGCGCCCAGGCCGCTGCGGTGGTGCCGGCGTCTTTGGCCGAGTCGGAATAACCGATCATCACTTCCTGCGGGCCTTGCAGCCGTGCGCGATAACCCGGCAGCAGCAACAGCCGCTCCATCACCGGCCCGGCATTGTCGAGGTCGGCGAGGGTTTCGAACAGCGGCACCACGCGCATCGGCCGCAACACGCCGGACTCTTTGAGCAGCAGTTGCACGGCGAGCACATCGGAAGCGGCGCCAGCCATGGAGATCACGTAGGAACCCAGCGAAGCGCCCGGTGCGGCAGCGATTTCCTTGCAGGTGTTGAGCACTTCTGCGGTGTCGGCCGACGGTTTGAAGTGCGCCGGCAGCAGTGGCCGGCGATTAGTCAGTTCTTGCGTGAGGAAGCGGATGCGCTGTTCTTCATCCCAGTCTTCGTAGCGACCGAGGCCGAGGTAGTCGGTGATTTCAGTCATCGCCGAGCTGTGCCGCGACGAATCCTGACGCACATCGAGGCGCACGAGGAACAGGCCAAACGTCACCGCGCGACGCAGGCAATCGAGCAACGGCCCGTCGGCAATCACGCCCATGCCGCATTCGTGCAGCGAGTTGAAACACAGTTCCAGCGGATCGAGCAGATCGCGGTTGTTGCTCAGCACATCGGCAGGCGCAGGCGTTGGCGCGGTCAGTGCGGCGTGTGCCCAGTTGCGCGTCGCACGCAGGCGTTCGCGCAGTTGCTTAAGGACTGCGCGGTACGGTTCGGCGCTGTCGCCCGCCTTGGCTTTGAGCGCATCGCTGGCCTGCTGCATCGATAATTCGGCCGCCAGATGATCGACATCGCGCAGGTACAAATCCGCGGCCATCCAGCGCGCCAGCAGCAACACTTCGCGGGTCACCGCGGCGGTGACGTTGGGGTTGCCGTCACGGTCGCCGCCCATCCACGAGGCGAAGCGAATCGGCGCCGCTTCCAATGGCAGACGCAGGCCGGTCGCTTCATATAAAGCCTTGTCGGCCCTGCGCATATGGTTGGGAATCGCTTGCCACAGCGAATGTTCGATCACCGCGAAACCCCACTTGGCTTCATCGACCGGCGTCGGTCGCGTGCGGCGGATTTCTTCGGTGTGCCAGGCTTCGGCGATCAGCCGTTGCAGGGTGTTTTGAATCTGTTCGCGTTCGGCGCTGGTCAAATCGCGATGATCTTGCGCGGCGAGTTGCCCGGCGATCGCGTCGTACTTCTGGATCAGCGTGCGCCGCGCCACTTCGGTCGGGTGCGCGGTCAGCACCAGTTCGATTTCCAGTCGCGACAGCTGGCGGGCCAGCGATTCGGCGCTGTGGCCTTCGTTGCGCAAACGTGCGAGCAACTCGGGCAATACGCGGGATTCGAACGGCGCCGGCTGCGACTCTTCGCGCCGATGGATCAACTGATACTGCTCGGCGATGTTCGCCAGATTGAGAAACTGGTTGAACGCCCGCGCCACCGGGAGCAATTCGTCTTCGCTCAATTGATTGAGGCTGGCGCTCAGTTCAGCGTCCATCGAGCCTCGGCGGTCGGCCTTGGCGCCTTTGCGAATCTGTTCGATCTTGTCGAGGAACGCCTCACCGTACTGGTCTCGAATCGTATTGCCCAACAGCTCTCCGAGCAGGTGAACGTCTTCGCGCAAGCGTGCATCAATATCGGTCATCAGCAATTCCCCAGCAGTAATCCGGACGGCTTAGAAACGAGTGCATGACCTAGAGAGTGCCGCTCTGCGCCGCTTCTTACAAGCATCCGACCAAGGGACTTTAAACCTTGTGGCCGAAAGCTAGTCTCAACAGTAAGCCGTACAACGGCTTGCCGCCGGCCCCGGCGGACACTCACCCAGACCTGCCATGAGCAGGTGCGAAATGAGGTCATCATGAAAATTCGTGAACTCGCCCAGCATTGGGAAGAAAACGCCAAAGGTCGCCTGACCGACACTGGCTACACGATTCATCTGGACGTTGAAGCGGCTGCGCGACTGGCCGCGATTGCCGAGATGTACCCCAAGCGGCATGCGGAAGAATTGCTCGGCGAACTGATCGGTGCCGCGCTTGAAGAGTTTGAAGCGAGCCTGCCGTATGTGAAAGGTTCGACGGTGGTGGCGACGGATGAGGAAGGTGATCCGCTGTACGAGGACGTCGGGCCTACGCCGCGTTTTCTGGCGCTGTCGCGACGGCATCTGCATGACCTCTCGGCTGTTGAAGGCAAGCAAAAACACTGACACAACACACATCAAACTGTAGGAGTGAGCCTGCTCGCGATAGCGGTGTATCAGTCAAAATTGATGGTGACTGGCACACCGCTTTCGCGAGCAGGCTCACTCCTACAGGGATCGTATTTCAATTTGAAAATCGTGTGTTTTCTGGCTTTTAGAACCCCGCGCGTACCGCTCTATCCCGCCAAAGTTCCCGCTTTAGAGCCTTGTCCATTCAGTCAAAAATTATTTTGGCGATTAGCCATCTTTTCTGAACTTTTGAAAAATCACTCCGGTCGGAACCTGTAACCACGCCTGGAACGAGCGTTTCAAAAACGCCTTTCACACGACGCTTTTCGGCTCCTCGACCAGGATGGATTTAGATGTTTTCAGGAGATGCCTAATGGAGTTGAAGACCATGAAAAACCAAACCTCGTTTACCCACCTGCGCGGTCTGAAACTGGCTGCTCTGGCGATCGGCACCAGCTTCGTTCTGGCCGGTTGCGCCGGTAATCCACCGACCGAGCAATACGCCGTGACGCAATCGGCCGTGAACAGCGCCGTCAGCGCTGGCGGTACCGAGTTCGCAGCGGTCGAGATGAAGCAAGCGCAGGACAAACTGAAACAAGCCGAAATCGCCATGCACGACAAGAAGTATGACGAGGCGCGCACCCTGTCCGAGCAAGCCGAGTGGGACGCTCGCGTAGCCGAACGCAAAGCTCAGGCAGCCAAGGCTGAACAAGCCGTGAAGGATTCCCAGAAAGGTGTTCAGGAACTGCGTCAGGAAAGTCAGCGCACCGTGCAATAAGCGCGCATCCCGACCGCAAAGCTGAAACTTTTATCGATAGAAAGGACGACAAATTATGCGTAAGCAACTGATGATCCCAGCTCTTCTGGCCGCAAGCGTTGCCCTGGCTGCCTGCTCCACTCCGCCTAACCCGAATCTGGAAAACGCGCGCACCAACTACGCCGGCCTGCAAGCCAACCCGCAGGCGAGCAAAGTCGCAGCGCTGGAAACCAAAGACGCCAGCGATTACCTGGACAAAGCCGACAAGGCTTATCTGGACAAGCAAGACGCGGCCAAGGTTGACCAACTGGCTTACCTGACCAATCAGCGCGTAGAAGTGGCCAAGCAGACCATCGCCCTGCGCACTGCTGAAAACAACCTGAAAAACGCCGCTGCCCAACGTGCTCAAGCGCGTCTGGATGCCCGTGATCAGCAGATCAAACAACTGCAGGACAGCCTGAACGCCAAGCAGACCGATCGCGGTACGCTGGTGACTTTCGGTGACGTACTGTTCGCTACCGACCGTGCTGACCTGAAATCCAGCGGTCTGGTCAACATCAACAAACTGGCGCAGTTCCTTCAGGAAAACCCGGATCGCAAAGTAATTGTCGAGGGTTACACCGACAGCACCGGTACTGCCAGCCACAACCAGACCTTGTCTGAGCGTCGCGCCAACTCCGTGCGTACCGCACTGGTGAAAATGGGCGTTGATCCAGCGCGCATCGTCGCTCAGGGTTATGGCAAGGAATACCCGGTTGCCGAGAACAGCAACGCTTCGGGCCGTGCGCAAAACCGTCGTGTGGAAGTGACCATTTCCAACGACAACCAGCCGGTTGTGCCACGTTCGGCTGTTAGCTCGAACTAAGCTGTAGGCTGTAACGTAAAAGCCCCGCCTGAGTGATCAGGCGGGGCTTTTTTTCAGATCAAAAGATCGCAGCCTTCGGCAGCTCCTACAGGGAACGCATTCCAATGTAGGAGCTGCCGAAGGCTGCGATCTTTTGCTTTTAAGGCTGGAGTTTTTGCGGGGTCTCTTCGCCCATGCAGCGCACGGCTTTTTTCTGCGCATCGATCAGCACACCGGTCAAACCTTTCTGCTCGGTATCGAACAACACCAGCACGCCATCAATGCACTGCGCCACTTGCGCTGCCGGCTCCAGCGAAACTTTGTAATCCTCCCCCGGCACCGTTTTGAGCATGGTGAATTCGTTGAGCAGCAACGCATCCTCGGGTTTGGCGAAGTGCAGGTAACCGTAGTACCACAGCGCCCCGACGGTGCCGAGGATGCTGCAGATACCGGTGATGATCAGCGGGATGGCGTTGCGTTCTTCAGTCATTGCGGACTCTCATCTTCAGAATTCGGGGGTGTCGGGTAATTGGGGATTTCACCGAGGCGGCGCAGGCCGTTGAAATGTTCGGGATCTTCCAGATAGCGCAGCATCACCTGGCGCCACACCGGGTCGCCGAAGGTTTGCACATGGCCGCCGCGAGTCAGTTGCAGCACGCGCGGTGGCGGCGCAGCTTGATACAGACGGATGCCGTTGGAAAGCGGTACCAGCGGATCGTCGATGCTGTGGAAGATCAGCTTCGGCACGCCATTCAGCTGCGGCATCGAGTTGATCGCGCTGTCGCCATCCGGCACCAGCCACGACAGCGGTACTTGGAATGGCCAGGTCAGCCACGACGTGCTCAGCGCGTATTGGCCGACGCTGCGGTAACTGGCAGGCACGCCATCGAGCACCAGCGCTTTCAGCTGCTTCTGCCGCTCCGGATGCTGCACCAGCCAATGCACGGCCATCGATCCGCCAAGGCTCTGGCCGAGCAACACCAGCGGTTTGCCTTTGACTTCCGGCGCCTTGTCGAGCCAGGCGAACGCGGCGTCGATGTCCCGATAGATCGCCGGCAAACTCGGCTCGCCCTCGGACAAGCCATAACCGCGATAGTCGACCAGCAGCACTTGATAGCCGTTCTTCGGCAACCACCAACTGCCGCCCAGATGCATCGGCAGGTTGCCGCCATTGCCGTGCAGATGCAGGACGGTGCCTTTAACCTCGACGCCGGGCTTGGCCGGTAGCCACCAGGCGTTGAGCTTCAAGCCATCGGCGGTGACCAGCGTGACGGTGCGGTATTCGAGCTTGGCTTTTTCCGGGGTGAAGATCTGGCCCGGTTCGGGGTAGAACAATAACGAGCTGCAACCGCTGAGGGTCAGGAGCAGGCAGAAAATGCCGAGGATTCTCATCCGGTGAAACCTCGCAAAAAAGTGCAATCAACATCAATCCAATGTGGGAGCGGGCTTGCTCGCGAATGCAGTTGAACATTCAAAATATCAGTTGCCTGACACGCCGCCTTCGCGAGCAAGCCCGCTCCCACAGGGGGATTTGTGTTTGGGTCAGAGGATGTTGGAGTAGTCCGCTTCGATCCGGTCCAGGCTCAGGTGATTGAGGAAGTTGGAGAAACACATCCACGCCGACAACGCGTTCAAATCGCGGAACTGATCCGGCAAGTACTTCGGCGCCACCACCAATCCCTCATCCACCAACTGACGCAAGGTACGCATGTCTTCCAGCGTGGTCTTGCCGCAGAACAACAGCGGGATCTGCTCGAGCTTGCCCTTACGCACGGCCAACTGAATGTAGTTGTAAACCATGATAAAGCCCTTGAGATAGGACAAGTCTTTGGTAAATGGCAGCCCCGTCGGCGTCGAGCCACGGAACACGCGACTGGCGTTGCCGTAGCTTTCCGCCATCTCGAAGCCCTGCTCGCGGAAGAACTCGAACACCTGCAAAAAGTCCGCGCCCTCCTCGACCATATGAATCGCGCGGGTACGGTTGGTCAGTTTGCGCAGGCGGCTCGGGTAGGAGGCGAAGGTGATGATCTCCATCAGGATCGCCAGACCTTCCTGGGTCACCGTCGACGACGGCGGGCCTTTGGAGAGGAAGGTGCAAATCGGCTGATTCAAACCGTTGAGCGTGGTGCCGACATGCACCAGCCCTTCGTGAACTTCCAGCGCACGCACGTCGCGATCGTTGAACATCGCGTCGGTGCGGATCTTGATGTAATCCGCGCCCGCCGCCGCGTCAGCGACGATGCCGTCGGACTCGAACACGCGAATGGTTTCCTCGGCCTCGCCAAAAACCTTGTTCAGACGCGTCTGCAACAGGTGCACGGCGTCTTTGGCGGTGAGGGTTTTCGGCTCATCCTTCAAGTCGCCACGTCCGTCGATGTTGTTGAGGTAGTCGGACATCATCAGGCCAAGGTCGGCCAGGGTCGGGTCGCCGGCGTGGAACGCATCCGACGCGGCGCCATACAGCTCTTGCGAGATCAGACCGAAATCCTCGGTGCCGCGCGCTTCGAGCATGCGCACCACCATGCGGTATTCCTTGCACATGCGCCGCATGATCTGCCCGACCGGGTTGAACTGACCGAGTTGGCGGGTGATGTCGCGCTCGATGTTCTGGAATTCCAGTTTGACCTTGCTCGAATCGAAACTCAGTGGCCGATTGAGGTAGTAGTCGCGGTCGATCGCCGGCATTTCCTTGCCTTTGGCCTTGAGGAAACCCTTGCGGATGTTCTCATCCCACTTGACCGCGTCGAGGACACGGATCGGCGTTTGCGCCAGCACAATGCGGTCGGACAACATGCGTATCGTCTGCTGGTAATCGTCCACCCGAAACTCCTGTAGATACGTGACGTACTGAATTTATTTGGCGCGGGCCTGGCGCTGGTAGCGCACTGCCTCGACGAAAACATCGGAATTGGCCGGATCATCGAGGTAAGCAAAGACCTTGTCGAGGCTGCTGTCGACCTGCACGCCGTCGCCATCGTCGGTCTGGAAGGCCTGACCGTCGAGGGCTTTTTGCTTGATCGCTTGATTGATCTGCTCGAGATCGAGGTTGTAGACCACCAATTCGTGTTTATCGGTGAGTTCGAAACCGGCGATGGTGAAGTGGCCGCCGTACTGCGCCGGGACTTTTGCCGACAAGTACCAGCGGTTGCCGTGGCGCGAGACGGTGAACGGATAGGCTTCGCGTTCGCGGGGTTTGGCTTTGAAATACGTGACCGCCTGATAGCGATCATTGCCCAGGCGCGTCAGCTCAAGGTTCATCGGCTCGCCCCAGGCATTGGTGCTCGACCATTTGCCGAGCAAACCTTTGGGCGCCGGGTCACTGGCGGTCAGCGGCTCCTTGAACGTCACCAGACAACCACTGAGCAGCAGGAACGACAAGGCGATCAGGACGCCGCGCCAGGCTTTCATTCGATACTCCCTATGAACATACGGCCTTCAAATGAACACTGCCCCCTGTGGGAGCGAGCCTGCTCGCGAAAGCGGTGTGTCAGCAACAAAGATGTTGAATGTCTGACCGCATTCGCGAGCAGGCTCGCTCCCACAGGGTGAAGCAACAGCCGATTACACCGACGCGAGCACCAGGTGCATGTAGCGCGTCAGAATGCCGAGCATGTCTTCTTCGGCCAAAGGCTCGGCATCGTTGAGCAGGCCCTGATATTCCATCCGTCCGATAATCGCCGTCAACACCTTGGCATCTTGCTGCGGTTCGCGCGAGCCCAGCACCTGAAACAACTGGCAGGTGCCCTGCAACAGAATCTGCTGATGCGAGCGCACCAGAATCGCCAGCCCCGGGTTAAGCAACGCTTCCTGTCGGAACGCCTGCTCGGCCATCAAATGCTCGCGACGGTTGACCAACTGCCGGTGCACATAGTCGGCCATCAACCGCGCAATATCGTCCGCCAGTTGCGAACGCGACTCCGGGCTGCCATCACCGCTGACGACCATCTCACGCAACAGGCCTTCGTTGTTGTTCCACAACTTGGCCATGTATTCCGCGCTGCGCTCGACGTATTGCGCGAAGGTATCGGTGAGCAGGTCATCGATGTCCTTGAAGTAATACGTAGTCGCCGACAGCGGCACACCAGCCTCCGCCGCTACCGCACGATGACGCACGGCGCGCACGCCATCACGCACGACAATGCGCATCGCCGCGTCGAGAATGTCCTGGCGACGCTGCTCACTGCCCTGTCGGCTGGCCTTGCGACCCTGGTACTGAACACTTTCAGCGACCGCAGTGGCGATACCCGCTGCACCTTCTTGAGCTATTGCACCCATCACGACCGGACTTCCTCTGCTAATTCCAAAGTAACCAATTGATACATTTGTACCAGACAGGCAATAAAAAGCCGCCTGTTTTAGGCGGCTTTTTAACTGAAACGTTTACGCTTGCGGTCGCATGTGCGGGAACAGGATCACATCGCGGATCGACGGCGAGTTGGTCAGCAACATCACCAGTCGGTCGATGCCGATGCCTTCACCGGCCGTTGGCGGCATGCCGTACTCGAGCGCGCGAACAAAGTCGGCGTCGTAGTGCATGGCTTCGTCGTCGCCGGCGTCCTTGTCGGCCACCTGCGCCATGAAGCGCTCGGCCTGGTCTTCCGCGTCGTTCAACTCGGAGTAGGCGTTGGCGATTTCACGGCCACCGATGAACAGTTCAAAACGGTCAGTGACGTTCGGGTTGTCATCGTTGCGACGCGCCAGCGGCGACACTTCGAACGGGTACTGAGTGATGAAGTGCGGCTGTTCCAGCTTGTGCTCGACCAGTTCTTCGAAAATCATCACCTGCAGCTTGCCCAGACCTTCGAAGCCGAGCACCTTGGCGCCGGCCTTCTT